>DATEZX010000115.1:0-4218 GCA_035255225.1 Candidatus Limnocylindrales bacterium | reverse complement strand
CCGGATGAACGCGATCAGCAGGTCGACCGTGGCGGCCGGGTCGATCTCCGGCAGCGGCGGCGGCACGTCGACGGCCGGTGCCCGGCTCACGTGGGGTCGGCCGCGCCCGCCCGCGCCGCGCAATTTCGCGCACCGCCGTCTGGCGCCCCGCCGTCTGGCGCCCCGCGCGCGCCCTCGACCGCCTCCTCGGCCGTCGCGTCGAGGACAGGTGGGCCCGCGATGCCCGCGCGCTCGGCGATCATCCGATCGACCTCCCGCCGCACGAGCTCGAGCCGCTCGTCGGCCACGATCGGGAGGTTGTAACGCTGCATCCGGAGGTCGTCGGTCTCGAGGGCGCCAACGATCAGCACTTCCTCGTACAGCGGCGCCTGCGCGATGACCCCGCCGTCGGGACCCAGGAGCCTCGAGCCGCCCCAGAACGTCAGTCCCTCCTCGTTGCCGACGCGGTTGCAGAACGCGACCGCCACCGTCCCGAGCAGCGCGTACGTCTCCTGCATCTTGTGCCAGCCGCCGATGGCCGCCAGCCCGGCCGCGCTGCCCGGTGCGCGAGCCGGGCCGGCCGCGACGTTCACGAGAAGCGAGGCGCCGTCCTGGACCTGGAGCATCGGCAGGAATGGGTGCCAGAAGTCCTCGCAGACGCTCAATCCGATCCGCCCGATCGGCTCGTCGACTGGAAGGCTCCGGATCCGGTGCCCGGGCCGGGTGAAGCGGCCCTCGTCGAACAGCCCGTACGTGGGCAGGTAGACCTTCTGGTGCACCCCGAGGACCTCTCGTCCGCGGAGGAGGGCGACGCTGTTGCAGTAGCGATGCTCGGGTGTCTCCTCGGCGAAGCCGATCGCGATCAGGCTGTCGGGAGCCTCCGCGCCGATGGCCGCCAGCCGCGGGTCGTCCGCTCGCAGCGCGACCTCCGGGACGAGGTCCTGGAGGAGGTAGCCGGTCAGCGCAAGCTCCGGCAGGACGACGAGGTCCGCCCCCTGTCCCGCCGCGTCGCGCACCGTGGCGGCGGCGAGCTCGAGGTTTGCGTCGAGCTCACCGAGTCGCGGCGCGATCTGGCCGAGGGCGATCCGGTACTCCACGTCGGCCGAGAGTCTACGAGACTGCCGCCTCGGGGCGTCGGCGCTCGCGCGATCGCCGCGAGGTCGCCGGTGGGCGGTCGCCCTCCCGCGATCGCCGGCGCGCCACGGAGCGTTGCCGTCGTTGCGCCGGGGGGGTCGAGCCGGGTGGCGCAGGAGGTTCGGCGCCACCCGGCGTGAGAGAGGGAGCGAGGCGGATCCGTCGGCGGTGGCCCGGCTGGCGGGGTCCGTCAGGCGGCGACCTCCTCGGGGATCGGTTCGGCGGCCGCCGCGGCGGCCGCGGCGTCGTCCTTCTCGGCGGCGGCTTCCAGCGACTCGGCGGCAGACTCGGCCGCGTAGTCCTTCTTCCGGCGGCCGGACAGCATCTCCACGGTGCCCGCGACGATCTCGGTCTTCCAGTGGCGGCTGCCCTTCTCGTCGTCCCAGGTCCGCGTCTGGAGCCGGCCCTCGATGGCGACCTGCTGGCCCTTGCCGAGGTAGCGACCGCAGATCTCCGCCAGGCGGTCCCAGGTGACGATGTTGTGGTACTCGGGGCGCTCCTTGCCGTTGCCGGCGTACTCGGTGGTCGCGACGCTGAACTGCGTCACGTGCTTCCCGGAGGCCAGGGCGCGCATCTCTGGGTCGCGCGTCAGGCGCCCGGCCAGGAGGACCTTGTTCACGTCCGTGCTCCTTCCACGGTCGACCGACGGGACACGGGCCGACCCTGCGTGCGGCGGGTTGTGCCTCGGCGGATCGATCGAGCCTACGGCCGACCGATCAACGGCCGGCCATCCGGCGCTTATGCCAGACTGCCGGCCATGCCGCCCGAGCCGAGGGACGAGGCCCACGCGATCGTTCGACCCCTGCTCCGCGTCCGCCAATTCCGTGCATTCACCGAGGAGCCGCCCTCCGACGCCGAGCTCGGCGCGATCGCCGATGCCGCGCGTTGGTCCGGCAGCAGCACCAACAGTCAGCCGTGGCGGTTCATCGTCACCCGCGACCGGTCTCGCCTCCTGAAGCTCCACGATGCGGGGCTGCCCCAGACCCGGTCACTGAGCACGGCTCCGGCGGCCGTGCTCATCGTCCTGCCCGACGACTCGCTCACCGTCAGCCACGCGTACGACGAGGGCCGGGCGGCCGAGCGGATGCTCATCGCCGCGCAGCTGCTGGGTCTCGGGGCAGGGATCGCCTGGGTCCGCAAGGAGGTTCGGCCGCTCGTCGGCCTCGAGTTCGGGATCCCGGACGGCTGGTTCGTTCGGACGATCGTCGCGATCGGCCATCCGACCGAGGCTGCCCTTGCCCCCAAGAACCCCGCGGGCAAGGCTCGCTTACCCCGCAACGAGACCGTCTTCGAGGAGCGCTGGCCCGCGGAGGAGGCCTGAGAGAGCCCGCCCTCGGCCCGCTATACTCGGCCGGTCCCGCGGCCGCGTCGAGGCGGCCGAGACTGGAGGTCCTGCGATCGCGCGAGGTTGGCGCGTCGTCCGTCCCGTGAGACGGGCGAGCGACCGGCAGAACCCCCGCCGGCCAGCCGGCCGGCCCCGACGGGAGAGGTCTATCCAGGTCCCGAGCCACCCGGCCCGGGGCCTTTTCGTTTGCGCCGCTGACGGCGCCGACGCCGCGGGCGCCTGGACGGCTGCGGGCGCCTGGACGGCTGCGGGCGCCATCGGAGGCCACGCCTGATGCCCGCGACGGTCATCGTCGGGCTCCAGTGGGGCGACGAGGGCAAGGGCAAGACGACCGACTTCCTCGCCGAGCAGGTCGCGATGGTCGTCCGCTACCAGGGTGGCGACAACGCTGGTCACACCGTGGTCTGCGGCGACGAGGTCTTCAAGCTCCACCTCGTCCCGTCGGGCGTGCTCTATCCGCACATCACCTCGGTCATCGGCAACGGGGTCGTCGTCAACCCGGCGACCCTGATCGCCGAGCTCGACATGCTCGTCGAGCGCGGCATCGACGTCTCGAAGGTCCGGGTCAGCCGGAGCGCCCACGTCCTCATGCCGTACCACGTGGCGCTCGATCGGGCGACCGAGGCGCGCCTCGGTGGCGACAAGGTCGGGACGACGGGGCGAGGGATCGGGCCCGCCTATGCGGACCGGGCCTATCGCCTCGGGCTCCGGATGGAGGATCTGCTCGACGCCGACGTGCTCCGAACCCGGATCAGTCGCGTGCTGCCGGCCCGGAACCTCGTCCTGGGCTCGATGGGCGCCGAGGGCTTCGAGGTCGAGCCGCTCGTCGAGCAGTGTCTGGCCTGGGGCGAACGCCTCGAGGGCTATCTCGAGGACACGACGTGGCTCGTCCAGCAGGCCCTGGCCGACGGCCTGCACGTCCTGCTCGAGGGCGCCCAGGGCACGCTCCTCGATCTCGACCACGGGTCGTACCCGTTCGTGACCTCGTCCAACCCGGTCGCCGGCGGGGCGGCCACCGGGGGCGGGATCGGGCCGCTCCAGGTCGACGAGGTCATGGGCGTCATGAAGGCCTATGCGACGCGGGTCGGCTCGGGACCGTTCCCGACCGAGCTCCACGACGAGGTCGGCGCGGGAATCGCGTCCCGGGGCCACGAGGTTGGCACGACCACCGGCCGACCGCGTCGGGTCGGCTGGTTCGATGCCGTGCCACTGCGGTACGCGGTCGCGGTGAACTCGGTCAGCAGCATCATGCTCAACAAGCTCGACATCCTGTCCGGGATCCCCGAGATCCGGCTCGGGGTCGCGTACGAGGTCGATGGCCGGCGCGTCGACCGCTGGCCCACCTCGGGCTCGATGCTGGCCAGGGCGAGGCCGGTCTACGAGACGTTCGACGGCTGGATCGAGCCCCTGCACGACGTCCGATCGCTCGCGGACCTGCCGGAGAACGCCCGCCGCTACGTCAGCGCGCTCGAGGAGCTGGCCGGCGTCCCGATCGTCCTGGTGTCCGTCGGCCCCGAGCGGTCCCAGACGATCGAGCGCGCCTGGCGACCGATGCGTCGTCGACCGCCGGTCGCGGTGTGACGGGCGAGGCAGGACGATGACTTCGCTCGAGCGCCTCGCCACGCCGAGTCGGGTGCTCGTCGTCGGCGCCGGTGGCCGCGAACATGCGCTGGCCTGGAAGCTCGCGGGCGAGCCCGGCATCAGCGAGGTCGTCGTCGCGCCGGGTGGCGCGGCGATCGCCGCCGAGGACCGTGTCCGCG
>DATEZX010000114.1:0-14913 GCA_035255225.1 Candidatus Limnocylindrales bacterium | reverse complement strand
CGGCGGTGAGCTCGTCGGGACGCGCCTCGGGGGGCGAAGGCGGCACGGGCCTCCGGAGCGGCGGCTCCGCCGGAGGCCGCGAGGCGTGGCGGCGGCCGATGCCGCCGGGGTTCGAATGGCCGGCCGGGGTCCGAGCGGCGGCCTGCTTCACGTTCGATCTCGACGCCGAGAGCCCGATCCTGTTCGAGCACCCCGAGGCCGCCGGCTGGCTCGACGTCATGACCCACCAGGCCTACGGACCTCGAACCGGCGTGCCGAGGCTGCTGCGCCTCCTGGACCGGGCGCGGGTTCGCGCCACGTTCTTCGTGCCGGGCTTCTCCGCCGAACGGTGGCCCGACGCCGTCCGCTCGATCCGCGATGCCGGCCACGAGATCGCCCACCACGGCTACCTCCACGAAGGCGCCCATTCCGCGCGGGACGCGGCGGACGAGGAGCGCCGGCTGCTGCGCGGGCTCGAGGCGCTCGACGCCGTCGCCGGCGTTCGCCCGGAGGGATACCGCGGACCGATGTGGGAGCTCACGTGGGACACGCCGGCGCTGCTGGTGAAGCATGGCTTCCGCTACGACAGCGGGCTGATGGACGCCGACCACCCGTACCGCCTGGCGGCCTCGGCGGATCCGGGGGCGGCCTCGCTGATCGAGCTCCCCGGACACTGGAGCCTCGACGACTGGGAACCGTACGTGTACCTCCCGGGGCTCTCCGGCTCTGGCGTCATCGCCAGTCCGGCCGAGGTCGTGGCCCGCTGGAGCCTTGAGCTCGAGGCGCTCGTCGAGGAGGGCGGCCTGTTCATGCTGACGAACCACCCCTTCGTCAGCGGCCGAGCCTCGCGGGCCGCGGCCCTCGCCGGCCTGATCAGGCGCGCGCAGGCGATCGACGGGCTGTGGATCGCGACGGCCGCCGAGATCGCTGCCCATGTCGCGACGCTGCCGCTCGAGCGGGTCGTGCATCACCGGCCCGAGCCGCCGCCGAGCGTCTGACAGCTGAGGCCCCGGCCGAGACGGCCGGGGCCTCCTGCCGCGAACGGTCAGCCGGCGGTCAGGCGGTGGCGCGAAGCCTTGCCGACGAGCGGGCGCCGAACCAGTAGATGAGGAACGCCACCGCCCCGCCGACGTAGTAGGCGAGGTCGGCGCCGTGGAGGTAGTTGGCGGTCACGTAGTTGAACGGTCCGCCCCAGCCGTAGCCGAGCGTCGAGTTCTGGAACGGGATCCCGACGAGGAAGCCGATGACCAACGCGGCGAGCGCGACGGTACCCGACGGCAGGCGCGCGTAGTTGGCCAGGCCGCTGACGTCGGCCGCGCGCCCGCGCAGCCACCAGTCGGCCAGGACGACGCCGACGAACGGCGAGATCCAGTAGCTGATGAACAGCAGGAAGTTCGTGAAGTCGTTCGTGAAGTTGGACGAGTTGAGATACAGCGTCCAGAAGAAGCCGAGGATCGCGACGATGACCGCCGAGTACACGCGCCGGACGCGGATGCCCGCCGCCTGGAGCGACAGCGACCCGGTGTAATCGTTCATGCCGTTGACCGCGATCGTGCCGAGGACGATCGCGACCATGGCCAGCATCGCGACGACGTTCCCGCCGCCGCCCAGCAGGTTGAAGATCGTGTCGCTCGACTCGCCGCCGGTCGCCTTGGTCGCGACGAGGGCGCCGAGGATCTCGAGCCACGCCGACGAGACCGTCGCCCCGAGGAGGGCGTACCAGCCGATCCGCGAGGGCGAGGTGTCGCGCGGGAGGTAGCGCGAGTAGTCCGAGGCGTAGAGCGTCCACGCCAGGACGAAGCTGGCGACTATCGCGACGTAGGCCACGAAGGCGCCGATCTGGTCGAGGCCGGACATGCCGTCGACATACGACGTGTCGGCCTGGCCGGCGATCGATGCCGTCAGCACGACGAACATGACGGCGAGGGCGATGGCGCCCCACTTCTCGAACTGGTGGATGGCCTCGTAGCCCACGACGCCGAGCGCCGCCTGGCAGAGGACGATGAAGACCAGGCCGAGCCAGAACGGGATGGCCGGCACGAGGAGCGTGATCGCCAGCGCGCCGAACAGGCTGTTGATGCCGTCCCAGCCGATCGTGCTGATCCAGTTGAGGAGGCCCGGGACGACGATCGACTTGCCGAACGGCAGCCGAGCGGCGGGTAGCTGGGCCATGCCCGTCTTGGGGCCCATCGTCGACAGGATCCCCACGAACGCCGACCCGAGGACGTTACCGACCAGGATCGCGAGGACCGAGGTGAGGAAGCCGAGCTTCAGGAAGTCGGCCGTGACGAGCGTCCCGATGAAGAACGCCGCCGGGACGAGGTTTGGCGTGAACCAGACCGTGAAGACGCGCCCGACCGACCCGTAGCGGGCCGAGTCCGGGATCGGCTCGAAGCCGTGGCCCTCGATGGTCAGGTCGCCCTCGCGGGAGGGCATGGCCTGCGATCCGGCCATCGGCACCCAATCGGTCATCCCTTCTCCTCCTGCCTCGTGAACGAAACCGGGTACGTGCTCCCGGACGCGTGAACGACGCTCTCGGCGGGTCGCGTCTCGGCGACCAGCCGGCCCAGCCGGACGACCCACCGAGCGGCCGGTCGCAGCCGGATCGCCTCGGCCTCGTCGGCGCAGTCGAAGACCACGAAGTTCGCCGGCTGTCCCTCCTTCACGCCCCATTCGACCTCGGCCGCCCTGGCCGGGTTGACGGTCACCATGTCGTAGGCCCGGAACAGCTCTCGCCGGCCCGTCATCTGGGCGACGTGGACGAGCATCGAGAGCGCGTCGAGCATCGAGCCCCGGCCGAGCGGGTACCAGGGGTCCATGATCGAGTCGTGGCCGCAGGCGACGTTGATGCCGGCCGCGTCGAGCTCCTTGACGCGGGTCATGCCCCGGCGCTTGGGGTAGGTGTCGAAGCGGCCCTGGAGGACGATGTTGTCGAGCGGGTTGGCGACGATCGTCACGCCGGCCCGCTTCAGGATCTGGAGGAGCTTGAAGGCGTAGGCGTCGTTGTAGCTGCCGAATGCCGTCGTGTGGCCGGCCACGACCCGGCCGCCCATGCCGTCGCGCATCGTCCGCGCGGCCACGACCTCCAGGAACCGGCTCTGCTCGTCGTCGGTCTCGTCGCAGTGGAGGTCGATCGGGGCGCCGGTCTCCTTGGCGAGGTCGAACAGGAAGTGGACCTCCTCGACGCCGTCGTCCCGGGTCCACTCGTAGTGCGGGATGCCGCCGATGACGTCGCAGCCGAGGCGCATCGCCTCGCGCATCAGCTCGCGACCGTTCGGGAACGACAGGATCCCGTCCTGCGGGAAGGCGATGAGGCGGAGGTCGACGATGTCGCGGACCTCATCCCGGAGCTCGAGGAGGGCCTTGAGCGCGACGAGGTTCGGGTCGCACACGTCGACGTGCGAGCGGATGAGCCCGGTCCCCTGGGCGACCTCCCAGCGGATCGCCTCGCGGGCGCGGGCCTTGACGTCCTCGTGGGTCAGGAACGGCTTGCGCTCCGCCCAGGTGAGGATGCCCTCGATGAGCGTGCCCGACTCGTTGTAGCGCGGCTCGCCGACGGTCAGGACGGCGTCGAGGTGGACGTGCGGGTCGACGAGCGGCGGGGAGAGGAGCCGCCCGCCCGCCTCGAGCTCCGTGTGGTCGCCAGGCAGGGAAGTGCCGGCGGGGACGACGCGGGCGATCCGGTCGCCGTCGGTCAGCAGGTCGACGAGGCCGCCGGGGGATCCCTCGGCGCCGGCGGATCCCGTGGCGCCACCCGTCGTCGGGTAGGGACGCGCGTTTCGGACGAGCAGACCCGTGGCGGACTCCCTCCTCTCGTCGGCGCGCATCGTAGTCCGTCGCGACGTGCCGGCGACGCCCGTTCCACCAGGTGCGTCGCCGCACCATCCGGCCGCGAGATCGTTTGACGCTCCCCGGGGTCGGGCGTACCGTCGGCGACGCCCCGATCGGGCCCGCCTGCGACCCCGAGAACCGCGCCCGGCCCGACCGTCTGTGGCTGGTCGTGCCCAGGAGGATGCCCGTCATGCGCCGCCGCTGGACTCGTTTCGTCGTGCTTCCGATCCTTGCCCTCGCCGCGCTCGCCCTGGCTCCGCTGGCGACGATCGCCAAGGCGCCTGGCACCTGCACGACCGGCGAGGGGATGGTCTTCTGGCCGAACCCGGTCGTGTCGAACGGCGGCAGCTGGGCCGGCCTGGCCGACAACAAGGACGCCGACTCGGCACTCCTGACGAGCCTTCGTCACAGCGTCACCCTGCCGTTCCTCGACGGCTCCGGCTACCTGCGCGGCACGTATGCCTATGTGGTCAGCTCGACCGGCGATCTCGCCTACGCGACGCCCGCGAGCGGCTGCCACTTCGACTACACGCGCCACCAGGACCAGTTCGAGCAGGTCATGGCCTACTACTGGGTCACTGCGTCGCAGCTCTACACGCAGAGCCTTGGCTTCGGCGTGACACCCGGCTGGCCGATCATCAACGGCGACGCGCAACGGGTCCGCATCGACCAGTACGGCGTCGACAACTCGTTCGCCACGACCCACCCGAAGGACGAGATGCGGTTCGGCAAGGGCGGCGTCGACGACGCCGAGGACGCCGAGGTCATCCTCCACGAGCTGGGTCACCAGATCCACTTCAGCGAGTCCGCGACGTTCTACAGCACCGTCGAGGCGGGTTCGATCGGCGAGGGCTTCGGCGACTACTGGGCCGCCGACGTCAGCGAGGTCATCGCCGGCGTCCAGCCCGATCCGGCCTGCGTGGCCGAGTGGGACTCGATCAGCTACACGTCCGGTCCGATCCACTGCCTCCGCCGGCTCGACACGTCGCTGATGTACCCGACCGATCTCGACGGCCGGGTCCACCACGACGGCGAGATCTGGTCGCACGCGCTGTGGAACCTCCGGACGGCGCTCGGCCACGTCGAGGCCGACACGGCGATCCTGTGGGCCCAGCTCGACTGGACCGGCACGAACATGCCGGACCTCGCCACCCGGATCGTGACGCAGGTCAACAGTCGCGACGGGGCGGCCGACGCGGCCCTCGCCTACGCGGCGTTCAAGGACCGCGGCATCCTGCCCTAGTCGGGAACGGCCCCCTCCTGCGGGGGCGCGCCCTCAACCTCGGCGAGCCATCCGGCGGCGAACGCCGCGACCTCGTCCCAGCCCTCCTGGGCGATGATCCAGTGCGCTCGGCCGGGAAACTCGCGGAAGTCCGTTCGGGCAGGGGAGTCGCGGTAGGCGCGATGGTTCCGGCGGTTGATGACCGCCGGGACGATGCGGTCGATCCCGCCGGCGATGAGCAGCAGCGGCGCCCGTGACGCGTTTCGGAAGTCGACCCGCGTCGGGCTGCCCGGGCTGAGCAGCGCCACGGCGCCCTGGAAGAAGATCCGGCCGCTCTCGGGGGTGACCTGGGTCTCGAAGGCGGCTCGCGCCTCGACGAGCGGGAGCGGGTGGACGAACCCGTAGCGGAACCGGGCGAACGACCAATGCACGACCCGCCGCCAGCCGAGGGGCGTGAGCAGGACCGAGGCGAGCGCGCGGATCGCCGTCGGCTCGTAAGCCCAGATGCCCCTCGGCGGCGCGGAGTCGATCGCCACGCCGGCGGCGCCCAGGCCGCGGTCGAGGAGGATCTGGACGATCAGGCCGCCGAACGAGTGGCCGATCAGGATCGGTGGCTCGGGCATCGCCCGGATGAGCCGCTCGTAGTGATTCGCGATCTCGCCGATCCCGAGGCCGGCGAGCGCGCTTGGATCGGCACGAATCGCCTCGATCGGCCGGTCCTTGCCCGGCCACGCCGGGGCGAGGCAGTCGAAGCCGAGTGCCTCGAAGTAGCCCTTGAACGGATCCCAGCAGCGCGGCGTCACCCAGGCGCCGTGGATGAAGACGATCGTCCGGGACATGCTAGCGGGGGGTGTCCGCGCCCGGCTCGAACGGCGCACCGTGGCCCGGCACGATGACGTCGGCGATGGCGAGCACGCGAGCCCGCGAGGCATGGAGGGCTGCGGGATCCTCGGCCACCGGGTCGTCCGCCGGTCCATCGGCGGTCCACCACGCGTGCGTCAGGACGACGATCGCATTGGGCGTCCCGACGACCGTGGCGATGTCCTCGGCGGTATGGCCGGGCGTCCGGAGCAGCTTGACCGAGGGCGTGAGCGCCCGGCCCTCGGCGTCGGCGTCCTCCCAGCTGGTCCCGCGATAGGTCGCCCAGTGGTCGTGGACCGCCGCGTTCGGGAAGAGCGCCGCCCGGAGGGTGTGATCTGGATGGTGGTGGCCGAGGACCACGTCGGTCACGTCGCCCGGTCCGACCCCGAGGGCCCGCAGCGGCGCGAGGATCGCCTTGTCGTCGGCTGCCATGCCCGGATCGACCACGATGATCCGGCCGTCGTCGCGGATCAGGCTGCAGGAGCTCGCGACGCCGCCGTCGGTGTCGGTCAGCCCGCCACCCAGGAGCAGGTCGAAGCGGGCCGTTCGTCCGTCCGGAAGATCTGACGCAGTCATCAGCGCGACAGCGTAGTCTGCCGCTCGATGCGACGCCCCGCCACCACGCTTGCCGGCGTCATCGCATTGACGGCTGGCGCCCTCGTGGCTCCCCAGGTCGTGCTGGGCCATCAGCTCGTCGGACGCGTGGAGTCGCCGCTCCCCCTCGTCGCGTACCTGGCCGGCGCCGCCCTGGCCGTCGCACTGTCGTTCGCCTTCGTGATCCTGCGGGACGTCCGTGCGCCCGCGCATCCACGCTCGTCGGAGGTGATCGCGCCGCGCTGGCTCACGCTTGGGCTCCGCGCGATCGGCCTGCTCGGGTGGTCCTGGATCGTCGCCCAGACGATCATCGGGGGACCGATCGACGAGGCCGACGTCGCCGTCCTGTTCCTCTGGATCTACGGCTGGGTGGGCGTCGCCTTCGTATCGGCCCTCGTCGGGCCGATCTGGCGCTGGCTCGACCCGTTCTCGACTCTCTACGACCTCGGCGCGGCCACGTTGCGGCGCCTGGGCTTCCGGGGATGGGAGCCGTCACCGTACCCGGCCGGCCTCGGCCTGTGGCCCGCGGTCGCCGGGCTGGCGTTCTTCGTCTGGCTGGAGCTGGCCTACAAGGGCGGCGGCCTCGGCGTCGTGGTGATCGGCTATACGGTCCTGACGCTCCTCGCGATGGCGTCGTTCGGGCGCGATGCGTGGCGGACGAACGGCGAGACGTTCTCGGTGTGGTTCGGGACGCTCAACCGCCTGGCGCCGTTCGGCTCGCTGCCGGCGGAGGTCGCGCCGGGCCCGGCCGACCGGTCACTCGTGCGCCGGCCGTACGCGACGGGCCTCCTCGCCGGCGACTGGGCGATGGCCCGGGTGGCCCTCGTGGCGGTGGGGGTCGGCTCGATCCTGTACGACGGGCTGTCGCAGACCCAGGCCTGGTTCGACGCCTTCGGCGCGCCGTTCCTGCCGCTGGCGACGGTCGAGCTGCTGGCCTGGCTGGCCCTGATCGTCGGCGTCGCCCTCATCGTCGGCCGGGTCGTCGGCCTGCCGGCGGTCGGCGGCGGGCTCGTCCCGATCGCCATCGGCTACCTCATCGCCCACTACCTGACCTACATCCTGGGCGACGGCCAGCGCCTCGTCGTCGCGCTGTCCGACCCGTTCCAGCAGGGCTGGAACCTGCTCGGCTTCGCGGCCTACGAGCCCGGCATCGGCTGGATCCCACCGGTCCTGCTCTGGGCCGTCATGCTCCTTGCCGTCGTCGGCGGACACGTGGTCGGGGCGTGGTCGGGCCACGTCCTGGCGGTGAGCGGGCAGCGCGCCACCTCGACGCTCCGGCTCCGCCAGGTGCCGCTCGCGGCCCTGATGGTCGCGCTGACCGCCACGACGCTGTGGTCGCTCGGCCAGACGATCGTCAAGGAACCGCCCGAGTCCACCTCGGCCGCCCTGATCGCTCACGCCGCGGCGGGTGCTGCTGCCGGACCGGCGCAGGTCGCCGCGCCGCCGGAGGACGAGTCGCTACTGGTAGGTGACGCTCACTGACACCCCGTCGAGGTAGAAGGTTCGTTGCGTCGAGGTCGCGAGGTCGACGATCCGGACGCGGAACCCCGAGCCGAAGCTCGCCGGGGTCCACGACCCGCCCCACAGGTCAGACGTGGTCCCGAGGGAGTAGGTCGTGAGCGACGTGCCCAGCGTCGGGGTCGTCTTGCTGGCCGCCCAGTGCGCGCCGCCGTCCGTCGACAGCTCGACGCAGAAGCTCGGCGAGCTCGAGGTCGAGTTGGCGCGGCCTCGGACCTGGACGCGGATTCCGAGGATCGACGACCCGAGGCTCCCGAGGGAGTAGCCGGAGAAGACCTCTGAATCGCGGTTGGTGCTGGCGCAGCTGGTGCCGCTGCCCGTGCCGCTCTTGGAGTCGCTCGCGACGACGCCGTCGAACGCCGCGTACCAGCCGGCGGGTGCGGTCTGATAGCCGTTGCCGTCCCCACCGGAGCCTGCGACCGCGGACGTGGGGAAGACGAACGACGTGCTGAACACCGTCGGCGTCAGCGAGAAGTTCTGGACCGTGTTGAAGCCATTCGACACGCTCACCGGCGTGGCCGCGCTCGTCGCATACCCGGCCGCCAGGGCTGTCAAGGTGTACGAGCCACCCGCGAGCGCCGGGAACGAGTAGTTGCCGGAGGCATCGGTCGTCGTCGACCCGCCGCCCGAGATCTGGACGGTCGCGCCGCCGATCACGGCCGATGTCGAGGCGTCGGTCACCTTGCCGCTGAGCGAGCCGGTCGTCGAGGTCATGGCCAGGTTGACCGTGGTCGTGTTGCCGGCCGTGACGGTGCCGCTCCCCGAGCCGCTCGTGTAGTTGGTCTTCGACGCCGTCAGCGAGTACGTGGCGGGCGCCAGGTTCGAGAACGAGTAGTTGCCCGAGGCGTCGGTCGTCGTCGACCCGACGCCGGTGATCGTCACGCTCGCGGAGGCCACGCCGGTGCCGGTGTTCGTGTCGGTGACCTGGCCGGCGATCGAGCCCGTCGTCGGCGACGAGCCGCAGCCGGTCATCGTGAAGCTGCCGATCCGCGTCCGCCAGTTGAACGACGCGTTGACCGAGTAGTACTCGCCGGTGAACCAGAACGTGCAATCGTCGACCGGGTCGACCGTCAGGTCGCTGTAGTCGCCCCAGCGGTTGCTCGTGCCGGACTGGGCGCCTGTCCCGGCGATCAGCGTTGCCTCGCCCTGGGCCAGGGTGCCGAGGGCATCGCTCGCCAACCGACCGGCGTACCGGAGCTGCGGGACGATCGAGGCGCTCGAGGCGTTGAAGCCGACAGCGATGTCGCCGTTGTGGTCCATCGCCGCAGAGCCCATCCACCGCCACGTGGAGTCGGGCTGGTAGGTGCTCTGCTGGAAGACTGTCTCAGGGCCGGCGGTCACGTTGCGCAGCTCGAACCAGCGGACGCCAGCGACGCCGCCGGAGCTGACCGTGAAGTTGCCGACGACCGACTCGTGGTCGCCGAAGTTGCGATAGGCGAGCCGGAACATCAGCCGGTCGGCGAGGCCGTCGAGGTACGACGACGAGCTGACGCCGGACTCCGGCACGCAGGCCCGTGAGGTCGGGCAGAGCTGCGTGAACCCCGCGGCAGCCGGGGACGAGAACAGGCTGAACGTCGAGTTGGCCGGTGTCGTCCAGTCGACGTGGTAGTGGTAGGTCGCGTACGCGCCGTTGCCGGGCCACATGACGAACGACTCCGGGGCCCCGGCGGGCGGTGGCGTCGAGCCATCGACGTCCGCCGGCAGCATCGGATCAAGGGCGCTGCCGAGCGCGCCGGCGGTGGTCTGGAACGTCGCGCTCAGGCCCTGGAGCATCCGGGCCCGGTCGAAGACGAACGGCTGCGGGCCCAGGAACGACGTTCCCAGCGAGTTGAAGACGTTGTCGCTCATGTAGTAGCCGTCGGGCCAGACGGCGAGCTTCGGGTAGTCGAAGAAGTTCGAGCCGAGATGGAAGTCGTAGCGGTACCACGAGCCGGTCGCGTCGCTCGACGTCGAGATGGCGACGCACTCGTCAGTCGGGACGCTCGACCCGGCGAACTGGCTCACCAGCCAGCGCCCGGCGAGCTGGTCGTAGAGCACGACCGGGTCGCCGTCCCCCGCGCTCTGGCACACGCCACCGAACCCGCTCCAGAGCGTCGTGATGCCGGCCGGGCCGTAGACGGAGCTGCCGGTGGCCTTGTCCCAGACCTGGAAGCCCTCGTTGACGATCTGGACGTATTGCGTCGCCCCGACCTCGCCGTTCGTGTCGGGCGGTGCGCAGTTGCAGGCGACGCCGGGGTAGGGGATGCCGTCGAAGTTCTTGGCTGTCCCTGGCATGGCCGGCGACGCCAGCGTGGCCTGGACCACCGGGTCGGCCACGTTCACGTGACCGCTCCGGCTCGCACCCTGATCCCCGTCGCCTTCGTCCTGGGCCGGCAGGGCGCGGACCGGATCCGGCCTGACCTGGCGCAGCGGCACCGACTTGTCGTGCTTCTGGTCGGCGCCCATGAAGACGCCCGTGGCCACCTCGACCGGGCCGTTGGCGCTGGCGGCGGCGGAGACCACGTAGTGGCCCGACCCCGGTGCGGCCAGCTCCGGCCCGCCGGCCTTGGGCTGCAGGCCGATCGCCAACGCGACGACCATCGCGACGCCCGCGAGCCCCGCGGTGAGGACGACGAACCGCGATCGACGAGTCACAGGCATGTGGGTTGCTCCCGGGGATCTGCAGCTGGACAACGGCTGGCGAGGGGCGATGGGAATGCTCGCACGGATCTGACGCCGCACAAGCGGGAATCTCGCCGGTCGGTGCGGGTACGCACTCAACGGTTCGTGGCCAGGCCGGCCGACCCGCGGGGGCCCAGGCCCGGGTCATCGGCTCGAGGGCGACTCCTGGACGTCTGAGCCGGGCCACGTGTCCGTCAGCAGGTAGCCCTCCGGGAAGGGATCGGTCGGGTCGAGGAGGACCCTCGTGACCCCGGTGATCCAGGCGCTGCCCCGGATCGCCGGCACGACGCCCGGCCGCCCGCCGACGGTCACCTCGCGGACGATCCGGCCGTCGAACGTCGAGCCGAGCACCGAGGCGTGGGTCATCGAGTCGCCGACCCGCATCCGCCCGCGGGCGTGGAGGGCGGCGATCCGGGCCGACAGCCCGGTCCCGGTGGCCGATCGATCGAGCCTCCCGGGGGCCACGACGACGGCGTTCCTGGAGACCTGGCCGATCCCGCGCCATGGCTCGGCGATCTCGACGATGCTGACCCCGGCGACGTCCGGGTTCTCGGGATGGGCGACCGGCAGCTGCTCGCGCGCCGCACGGCGGATCAGCTCGCCGACCCGCGACAGGTCGCGCGCCTCCGACGGCACGAGGCTGAAGCCGAGCGCCTGCGCGTCGGCGATGGCGTACCACATGCCGCCGAACGCGACGTCGACCGTCAGCGTCCCGAGGCCCTCGACCTCGAGCGGCGCATCGAGCCGGTCGGCGAGGCACGGGACGTTCTCGAACTCGACCCATTCCACCTTGCCGCCGCGGCAGCCCGCGGTGACCTCGATGGGCCCGCCGGGCGCCTCGAGGCGGACGGTCGTGGTCGGCTCGGACATCGCGACCAACCCGGTCTCGAGCAGGACCGTCGCCACGCAGATCGTGTTCGAGCCCGACATCGGCGGGTACTCGGTCGGCTCCATGATGACGTACCCGAACGCGCAGTCCGGGCGGGTCGCCGGCAGGACGATGTTCGAGTGGACCGCCACGCTCCCGCGCGGCTCGCGGAGGAGCAGGCGCCGGATCGAGTCGTCGGCCCGGATGGCCTGCATCTGCTCGAAGATCGTGGCCCCGGGTGGAGCCTCGACCCCGGCGACGACGACGTTCCCGATCTCGCCACCGGCGTGACAGCCGACGACGGTCAGCACCGGTCGGGCGGGCGCCCAGCCGATCGCTGCCAGCGGATCCGGCGGCGCCTCATCGGTCATGGGCTGGACATTCTGCCCTGCGCCGAGCCTGCCGGCGCGTCAGGACCGCGTCGGCTCCTCGTCGTCGGCCACCGGCTCCGGCTGCAGGACGGCCTTCCGGGCGAAGACCCCGACGAACCGGAGCCCGCACAGGAACAGGGCGACCCCGAGGCCGCTGTAGAAGAACGCGATCGCCCAGTCCGGCACGGCGTGCGACAGCCGGAGGGTCATGCCGCCGCCCATCATGACCGCCATGACGATCCACGAGCGAGCGTCGAAGAACTGGTAGATCGGCAGCCGGGCCTCGGCATGCGCCCGGATGCGGCTCGTGTGGCGCCGCACGAGACGGCCGAACACGAGGACGTAGAAGGCCAGGAAGATCGCCGCCGCGAGCGGAATCAGGACGAGGTGCTCAGGTGCGAGCCGGATCTCCAGCGGCAGGCCGATGGCGACGACCATCCCGCCGGCGGCGATCCACACCGCCCCGGCGATGAGCATCAGGAGGTTCTTCGGGACGCGCACGGGCCAATCGTGGGGTGGAGCCGGCGGCCGGCGAGGGGCCGGACGGCTCAGCAGCGGGGACCGTCGGTCACGATCTGCCGGCAGGCGCCATGGCTGACGCCGCGCTGCCCGGGGCGGCGCCGACCGTCAGGCGAGGGCTCTCGCGATCCCCGCGACATCGGGGCCGCCGAGGACGAGCTGGCCATCGGCCGTCAGGTACAGCAGGTCGATGTTCAGCCCGGCATCGGCGACTCGCCGGAGGATGGCCGCGGCCGCACTCGGTCGGTGCTCGACCGGGGTCACCGCGACGCGACGTTCCGCCTGGATCTCGAAGCCGGCGTCGATGAGCGCCCGCCTCGCCCGCTCGGCGTCGCCGACGAGGACGTGGAAGGTCCCGACGTCGCCGCACACGAAGCCGCACGCGCCCTCGATGTTGATGCTCGCCCGGCCCAGGACATCGCTGGCCTTCGCCAGCGTCCCGGGTCGATCCGCGAGCGCGATCGTCAGGTCCGTTGCCACGTTGCACCCCTTCCGATCGGAGTCTAGGCGGACCGGGCGCCGGGTCCACCGCGGTGCTCTACGATTCGCGGAGCGGGTCACGCGTCCCGTCCCACCGAGCACCGAGCGAACCTCGCCATGCACGCCCGCAAGGCCATCAGCCTGATCTTCCCGTCGCTCCTTCTCGCGGCCTGCTCCGCCCTGCCCGCGCCGACGCCGAGCTCGACGGCCGCGCTCCCCGGCCCGATCGACTCGCCAGCCGCGACCGGCTCGGCCTCCGAGTCGGCCATTCCGTCGCTCGTCCCGTCGCCGACGGCGATCTCGTCGCCGGCGGCATCGGCTCCCGCACCATCGACACCGTCGGGCCCGACCGCCGCGCCGACGCCACAGCCGCCCGCCTTCGCCGCGTGGCCCACCTACGGCGGCAACCGCCAGCGGAGCGGGGTCGCGGCCTCGGGCTTCCCGGCGCCGAACCGACCGGCCATCGCCTGGAACGTCGCGCTCGACGGCGCCGTCTACGGCCAGCCGATCATCGCGACTGGGCGCCTCCTCGTCGCGACCGAGCACGACTCGGTCTACGCCCTCAGCCCGTCAACCGGCCGCGCCCTGTGGCGGCGGCACCTCGGGACGCCGGTGCCACTGTCGTCCCTGCCGTGCGGCAACATCGACCCGCTCGGGATCACGAGCACGCCCGTCTTCGATCCAGCCACCGGATCGCTGTTCGTCGTGGCCGAGGTGACCGGCCCCAAGCACGTCCTGTTCGCCCTCAACCCGGCGACCGGCGGCGTCCGCTGGTCTCGCACCGTGGACTGGCCTGGCCAGGACCCGCGGACCCATCAGCAGCGCGCCGGTCTGGCCCTCGCCAACGGCCGCGTGTACGTCGGGTTCGGCGGCCTGGCCGGCGACTGCGGCCAATACAACGGCGTCGTCGTTGGGGTGCCCACGAGCGGCCAGGGCGCGTCCGTCGCCTACGTCGTTCCGACAGCCCGCGAGGGCGCGGTGTGGGCCACCGGCGGCCCCGTGATCGATGCCGCGGGCAACCTCTACATCTCGGTCGGCAACGGCAGCTCGACCTCGACCTACGACGGCAGCGACTCGGTCGTCGAGCTCTCGCCGACGCTCAAGCAGCTGAGCTTCTTCGCGCCGTCGACCTGGGCCTCGGACAACGCCGGGGACCGGGATCTCGGGTCGATGAGCCCGGTCCTGCTGTCGGGCGGCTGGGTGTTCATCGACGGCAAGAGCGGGACCGGCTACGTGCTCCGCCAGGGCAGCCTGGGGGGGATCGGCGGTCAGGTCTCCGCCAGGTCCGTCTGCCGAGCCTTCGGGGCGTCGGCTCACGTCGGCTCGACCGCCTACGTGCCGTGCACCGACGGCATCCGAGCGGTGACGGTCTCGTCGTCGGGCGCGATCCAGATCGCGTGGCACACCAGCTCGGGGGCATCGGGCCCGCCCGCCATCGGCGGCGGGACCGTCTGGAGCGTCAACATCGCGACCGGCGTCCTGTACGCCCTCAGCCAGTCGAGCGGAGCGGTGCGGGCCTCGATCCGCCTGGGGGCCGTGCCGCACTTCGACGCGCCGTCGCTGTCGGGCGGGTTCGTGTTCGTGGGCACGCTGCGGGGCGTCATCGGGATCAAGGTGGCGCGCTGACCGCCCTGCCGCGATGGCGATGCCAGCCGTTGCCCGTCGTCGATCAGACGTGCATGACTTGATCGTGCACAATTGACCTTGTGCAGACGATCTACGACGGGTCCGTCACATCCAACCACGGCGAACGCATCGAGCTCTCGGCGTTCCGCGGCCGCCCGATGTTGCTCGTCAACACGGCCAGCAAGTGCGGATTCACGCCGCAGTACGAGGGGTTGCAGGCACTCAGCGAGCGATACGGGCCCCGCGGGCTCGTGGTGATCGGGTTCCCGTGCGACCAGTTCGCCCACCAGGAGCCTGGCGACGACGCGACCATCGAGGCGTTCTGCCGGGCCACCTACGGGGTCACCTTCCAGCTGACGACCAAGGTCGACGTCAATGGCAAG
>DATEZX010000113.1:0-12758 GCA_035255225.1 Candidatus Limnocylindrales bacterium | reverse complement strand
CGCGCCGCGGACGCGGTCCGGGAGTTCGAGCGGACGCTGATGTACATCCCGATGATCCCCGACGCCATCGAGCAGATGGCCCCGACCAGGAACGCGGCGCCGGTCCGGATCCCGAGCTCGGTGCCGAAGATGTCGGTGTCGGCCACGCCCTTCGTCTCGAGGACCCCGATGAGCACCGCGATGACGACCGCAGCGCCGAGCGCCAGCAGCGCGATCGTCTGGTACTGGCGGCGGATGAACGCCACCGCGCCCTCGAAGATCGTCCCGGCGACGTCCTGCATGGCCTGGGTCCCCGGGTCGCGGGACAGGACGTCGCGGGCGAGGTAGATCGCGAAGAGGACAGCTGCCAGCCCGGCGAGCGGAATGATCCACTGGAGCGTGTCAGGGCTCATGGGGTGGTGCCGGTCCTCCTGCTGTCGTCGAGCTCCGAGGCGGGGCCGGGCCCCTCGGGCGCAGGCCGCCGCTCATGCGGTCGTCGGGAAATGGTCGCGCGGTCGGGACCGATCCGGCTGCGGCAGTCAGGGCGGTGCGCGCGCGCCGACGCGGGCCCGGTCGGGCCGGCGGAGTGTAGCGCGGGCCGTTTCTGAGGGTCAACTCACGACGCCCGGTGGCTCGGCGAGAGGCGCGTCAGGGGCCCTTGGGCCGGCCTTCGCCTCTTCCGGCGCGCCGCTGGTCGCCCCACCGCGAGGGCCGGGCGTCGCCCGCCCGTATACTCCCCGTCCTGTGAGCCCCCGTCGATCCCGGTGACCCAGCGGCCAGCGCTCGGCTGCCTCTTCGAGGTGGTCGAGACACTCGTCCTGACCGTCGTCATCTTCCTCGGCATCCAGACCTTCGTCGCGCAGCCGTACAAGGTCCAGCAGAGCTCGATGGAGCGGACACTCCTCCAGGACCAGTACGTCCTGGTCGACAAGCTGACCCCGCGCTGGTCGCCCTACGTCCGCGGCGACATCATCGTCTTCGACCCGCCGCCCGAGTGGAGCCCGGCCAACAACGTGCCGTTCATCAAGCGGGTCATCGGGCTGCCCGGCGACCACGTCCAGCTCAAGAACGGCGTGGTCTACGTCAACAACACGGCCCTCGACGAGCCCTACATCTATGCCGACGCCGGGATCCACCAGCGGACCGACCCGCAGGCCGGTGGCCAGTCGGAGTGGTTCGTGCCGGCCGGCGACCTGTTCGTGCTCGGCGACCATCGGGAGAACTCCGAGGATTCACGCGTCTTCGGCGTGATCGGCGTCGACAGGGTCATCGGCCGGGCGTGGCTGCGCTACTGGCCGATCGACACGTTCGAGATCCTGCCTACCCCGTCGTACGCGGCCCCCAGCGCGGCGCCGTGACCGCGGTGCTCCTCGCGGCGGCGCTCGTCGTCGCGATCGGGTCCGTCGCAGCCCTCGCCGCCGGCGATGCGCGGCTGGGCCTCGTCGGCCTGGCGGCAGCGCTCGTGGGAGCGGGCCTGGTCGCCGACCCGCTGCCTGCGGCGGCCATCCTCGGCGTTCGCCTCACCGCCGCGCTGCTGATCGTCGCGGTCTTGCGCGGGGCCGTGCCGGCCGTGGCCGCGAGGCGCCGCTCGATCGAGCCGGAGGTCGATGCCCAACCGCACCTCGGCTGGCCCGCGGAGGTTCTGCTCGGCCTCGCCGGCGGCGTAGCCGGCCTGGCCGTTGCCGCGGGCCTCGAGGTGTTGACCCCGCTCGGCGGGACCGGGACCCCATCCGGGATCTCCCTCGGCGCGGGAGCCACGATCTCGGCGGCCGCCGTTGAGCTGGCCCTGGCCGGCGGGCTCGTCGCGATCTCGCTGCCGGCGCTCGTCAGCGGCGCCGGTCTGCGGCGGGCCACCGCGGCCGTTCTCGCGGTCGAGGCCGCGATTCTCGCCCGGATCGGCCTCGCCGGGCCTCCCGCTGCGCTGGAAGAGATCGTCCTGGCCGTCCTGCTGCTGAGTGTCGCGGCCGCCGCGGCCGTCTTCGCCGCGGCGGGACGAACCGCGCCGGAGGGGTCTCGACTCGCGTGACGATCGGGCTCGTCATCGCGGTCGCGCTGGGATCCGGCCTCGCCTCGATGCTCCTCGGCCCACGGCGGCCGCGGGCCGCGGCCTGGATCGGGCTGGCCGGCGCACTGGCGACGCTGGCCATCACGATCGCCAGTGGCGGGAGCGACGCCCTCACCGTCGGGACGGTCACGCTTGCCAGTTCCCCGGTGGTCCGGCTCGTCGCCGTGGGCTGGTCGGCGTCGGCGCTGCTCCTCGGAGTCGTCGGGCGCGTGACCGGCGGTGCCGCGACGACCGTCGGACCGAGCCTCGTGGCCCTCGGGGCGAGCAGCCTCGCGCTCGCCTCGGACGACCATGGGCTGGCGTTCGCGGCGCTCGCCGCCGGCGGGGTCGGCGCGATCGTCGCCCCGACGCTCGGGGCGTGGCTCGCCGACCGGGAGGAGGCTCCCCTGACGACCGTGGCGGTGCGCGGTGCCGGAGCGGTCGTCATGCCCGGTGTCGCCGGCCTGCTGGCGGCAGCCTGGGGTCGCTCACCGTCCGGACCGCTCGGCGGCAGCGGCGGCGTCCTCGGGGCGGTCGACGATCCCGGCGTTCGACTGGCGGTCGGTCTGGCGCTGCTCGTCGTGGCGGCGGCGGTCGTCGTCCGGAGCGGCGCGATCCCGTCCCACCTGTGGGCCGCCCGGTTCGTCGGGAGCGTCACGCCGTTGGCGATCCCGGCGAGCCTCGCGTGGGGCAGCGCCGCGTTCACGCTCGTCGCGCTCGGGTGGAGCGCCTCGACGACGTCCGCGGCCGGCGTCGCGCTGGACGACGCAGGCCGGTTCCTCGTCGTGGTCGTCGCGATCGCCAGCATCGCCCTCGCCGGCCTGGCCGCGATCCTGCACGACGACCTCGAGCACGTCCTGGGCTACACGATCGTCCAGGCCGCGGGTATTGCCCTGCTCGCCTTCGCCACCCTCCGGTCCGACACCAACCACGCGGCGGCGGACTGGCTCGTCGCGACCGCCGCGGCGACCTCGGCAATGGCGGCCTGGATCGCCCTCGCTCGGTGGACGTTCGGCACCCACCGGGTCAGCGAGCTGCGAGGCTGGGCCCGCCGTTCGCCGGCCCTCGCCATCGCGGCCGCGGCGATCCTGGTCGGTGTCGTGGGCGTGCCCGGGATGGCCGTCTTCGACGCTCGGGTGAGCCTGGCCACGAGCGCCCTGCCGGGCGTCCTTGGGGCGGGACTCGTGGTCGTGGCCCTCAGCCCCGTCATTGCCGTTGGGCGGATCCTCGTCGCCGGCGTCGGTCGCGCCGCCCCGGAGGTCGCAGCAGCGCCACGCGAGCGCCTGGGCGTCCTCGTTCGGCCCGCTGGCGGCTGGTCGCGCGGCGGCCTGTCACGGGGCGGGCTGGCGTGGGCGCTCCGGGTGACCCCGGCCGTGGTCCGCGCGAACGCGGCGCTCGTCGCGACGCTCGCGGTGGTGCTCCTCGGCGTCGTCGGGCTCGCGCTCGCGGTGACCGGCACCGGGGCCGGCTGAGCGGACGCCGGCTCGACGAGCGCCGGCTGGAACCGGCGCGGCCGGGTAACTCGGCCGCAACCGCGGCCTCGCGACTAGTCGGCGGGAGCGAGCACCCAGCGGTCGACCTCGCGACCGTATGCCACCAGCTCGTCGGGCCCGAACCACATCGCCAGCTCGGCGGTGGCGGTCTCGGGACCGTCGGAAGCGTGGACCAGGTTCTGGGCGGTCTCGATGGCGAGGTCCCCACGGATCGTCCCCGGGGCGGCCTCCTGCGGCCGGGTGGCGCCGACCATCGACCGGACGATGGCGATCGCGTTCGGCCCCTCGAGGGCGACCGCAACGAGCGGCCCGGAGGTGATGAAGGCGACGAGGCCGTCGAAGAACGGCTTCTCGCGGTGGATCGCGTAGTGGCGCTCGGCGAGCTCTCGGCTCACGGACACGAGCTTCAGCCCGACGATCTTGAGGCCGCGGGCCTCGAAGCGCCCGAGGAGCGGCCCGACGAGCTGCCGCTGGACGGCGTCGGGCTTGAGCAGGACCAGGGTGCGTTCGGTCACGAATCCTCCGGGGTGGCGTGGTGCCCGCCGCGGCGGGCGCGGGCGATGGCGTCTCGCTCGATGGCCTCCGCCGCCTCCGCAAACTCGGCCTCGGCCTCCAGGTGCCGGCCCAGCAGGCGCTGGGCGTCCCCCCGGATGACGAGCGCCGCAGGCTCGCGGCGGAGCCGGACGGCCTCCAGGACGTCGGGAGCGAGGGTCGGATCGAGGCGCAGGACCAGGGCCAGGCGCAACAGGCCGCGATCGGGCGCGTCGGCGAGCTCCCCGCGCGCGACCTCGAGCTCGGCCTCCGGGTCGGCGTGGCCCTTCTGGCGGGCTGGCTCGACCCAGGTCGGCGGCGCAACGGGCCGCGGCGGGAGCGTCCCGGCGCCTCGACGACCGGAGCCGGGGGCGGCCTCGATCGGCGCCCCCTGCGTCCACAGGTCAGGGTTCGCGGCCATGACGTCGCTCGGGCCGGGCACGGTTCGGGATGGCCCCCTGCCCGCATCGCGGGCCGCCGACGGGCCAGTCGCGGCTGGCCCGCCCGGGCCGCCTGCGGCAGCACCCGCGGAGCCGGCCACCGATGGCCAGAAGGCACGGCGGGGCAGACCCGCGAACAGGGCGTCGATGGTCGGCGCATCCAGCGCGCCGGCACGCTCGACGAGCTCCCGGGCGTCCGTCGGCCGGCTCGCGGCCGCCGCGCCCTCGGCCGCGACGACGATCGCGACGAGATCATCGCCGCCACCGTCGAGGTGCTGGCGCGCGGCCTCGGCGGCGGCCTCGAGCTCGCCGCTCCGCCAGCGTGCCTCGGCGAGCGCCGCCAGGCCGGCGACGCCGAGCGCCCCGCGACCGTCGAGGTCCTCGAGCTCGGCGCGCGCGACCTCGATCATCCCGAGGCGCAGGTGGAGGCGGGCCAGCCGCAGGTCCTCGGCCGTCAGCTCGGCCGATCTCGCCGCCGCGTCGCCGCCCATCGCCGGGCCCGCCATCGTCGGTGCGTCGCTCGTCATGTCCTGCTCACGGTAGCCGGAGGCGGCGCTCGAGATTGCGCAGATGGCGACCCGGGGCCACGGCCGCCAGCCGGAGCACGTCATCGGCTATCAGGCCCCGGGCGACCCGATGAACGTCGGCTGCCGTGACCTCGGCCACGGCGGCCAGCGCTTCGTCGAGTGTCAGGACGCGATCGTGGAGCGCCTCCTGGCCGCCCACCCACGAGGCCAGGTGGCGGGTGTCCTCCATCCGGAGCTCGAGGCCGCCGGAGAGGTAGGCGCGGGCCTTGGCGAGCTCGGCGTCGGGGACGGGCTCGTCGCGGAGGCGGGCGAGCTCCACGAGGAGGGCGTCGAGCGCCTGCCCGATCCGGGCGGGGTCGACCCCGGCGCTCACGACGAGGGCGCCGGCATCGGCGTACTCGACGATCCCCGAGGAGACGTCGTACGCGACCGCGTCGCGATCGACGACCGACAGGAACAGCCGGCTGCTCATCCCATCACCGAGGATGACGTTGAGGACGGCGAGGACCCATGCGTCCGGGTGATCGCGCGGCAGGGCCGGCACGCCGAGGCAGAGCTGAGCCTGCGTCGTCTCGCGCTTGCCGAGGCGGGCGCGAGGGCCGGCCGGCAGGCTCGGCGCCGGCTCCCACGCGGAGACGACACCGTTGCCCTGCCCGAAGGCTCCGGCCGCCAGGTCGGTCGCCTCGGCGTGGTCGAGGTCGCCGGCGATCGACACGACGACGTTGACCGGTCGGTAGGTCGAGGCCCAGAACTCGAGGATCCGGTCGGGCCGCAGGTCGCGGATCGTCGCCTCGTCGCCGCAGATCTCGCGGCCGAGCGGTCCCGGCCCGAACATCGCCTCCTGGAACAGGATCTGGCAGTACTCCGCGGGGTCGTCGAGGTAGCCGCGGACCTCCTCGATGATGACGTCCCGCTCGCGATCGATCTCGTCGCGGCTCAGCGATGGCCGGCACACGAGCTCGCCGAGGACGTCCATCGCGCGGCGGGCCTCGCGCCGTGGCACCCGCGCCCAATAAACGGTCGACTCGCGGTCCGTCGCCGCATTGAACGAGCCGCCGACGCCCTCGATCGCCTCGCTCAGGGCTCGAGTGGTCGGGTACCGCGCGGTGCCCTTGAACGTCAGGTGCTCCAGGAAGTGGGCGACGCCGACCTGCTCGCCGGTCTCCAGGCGCGACCCGGCAAGGACGTAGGCCGCGATCGAGGCGGACCGGGCACCGGGCAGGCGCGCGCTGATGACCCGCGGCCCCTCGGGCAGCCTCGTCCGCTCGAACATCGCCGGGATGGTACCCGAGCGTCCCGACCGACCCCACCGTTCGAGGCTGGAACGCGGTCAGCCGGGGTTCGCCTGGCGCGTCAGGACGCCGAACCGACTGACATCCGCCGCGGGGACCGTCCGGACTCGGTCATCAATCACGCCTGGGATGGCCGGACACGCTGGCTGCGTCAATGGGCGGCATGGGGGGTCCCGATCGCAGCCGCTCCATCCTCGGGGCTACGGTCGCGCTGCCCGGCCTCCCGTCCATCGCTCGACCCCTGCGAAGACCAGCAGGACAACCCAGATCAGCACCAGCCCGAGGCCCAACCCGGCGTTCTTCTCCGGTGACTGGATGACGACAACAGCCGCTCCGATCGTCAGGGCGACCCATGCCACCGCTCCGACCACGATGAAGATCGGAACACTACGCGGCCTCGCGTTCATCGCTCGTCATCCTCCCTGGCGGCGCGACCAAGGCGCGAGGGTATGGCGGTCCAATCCGGGGGCCTAGGGCCGAAAGGCTTGCTCCGATGACGGGGCCCGAGGCCGGGAATCATCCGGCCGGCGCCCGATGGGCGCCGGCCGGGAGACGTCGTGGCGGTAGATGGGGTTACTTCGGGAGCAGGGTCTCGATCCAGCTCTGGCCGAAGAAGATGAGGAAGCCGATCGAGACGACCCACATGAGCGGGTGGACCTCGCTCATCTTGCCCCGGACGACCTTGATGAGGACCCAGCTGATGAACCCGGCGCCGATGCCGACCGTGATGTCGTAGGTCAGCGGCATGAGGATGATCGCCAGCAGCGCCGGGAAGCCGTCCTCGAGGTCCGAGACGTTGATCTCGCGGACCTGGGTGAACATCAGGTAACCGACCAGGACGAGGGCCGGGGCCGTCGCGACGCCCGGGATGATGCCCGCCAGCGGCGCGAGCAGGATCGCCACGAGGAACAGGACGCCGGTCACGACCGACGCGAACCCGGTCTTGGCGCCTTCCGCGACGCCGGCCGCACTCTCGATGTAGGTCGTGTTCGACGACACGCCGGCGAGGCCGCCGACCATGGCCGCGAGGCTGTCCACGATCAGCACCCGGCCGATGCCGGGAACCGAGCCGTCCTTTGCGGCAAGCCCCGCCTCGGCGGCGACGCCGGTCGCCGTGCCCATCGTGTCGAAGAAGTCGGTGAGCATGATGGCGAAGATCACCAGCAGCGCCGTCAGCAGCGGCAGCGCGCTGAAGACGTTGCCGAGATCGAAGCTGCCGAGGGTCGAGAAGCTCGGCGTGAGCGTCAGCGAGTCGGGCACGGTGGCCACGCCCGCGATCAGCGCGACGACCGTCGTGACGAGGATGGAGATCACGAGGGCGGCCTTGATGCGGAGGGCCCACAGGACGACCGTCAGGGCGAGGCCGAACAGGAAGACGAACTGGCTCGGCTGTGTCGGCAGCGAGTACGTGACGAGCGTCGCCGGCGTGTTCGACTGGATGAGCCCGCCGTTGGCGAAGCCGATGAACAGGATGAACAGGCCGATGCCGGCCCCGATGGCGCGCTTGAGGGCGAGCGGGACGGCGTTCATGACCGCCTCCCGGAAGCCGGCGACGACGAGGAGCGTCACGACCAGGCCCTCGAGGACGATCACGCCCATCGCGCCGGCGGGCGTGAGCCCCCGGCCCGGCAGGGCGAAGGCGACGATGGCGTTGATCCCGAGGCCGGCCGCCAGCGCGAACGGATAGTTCGCGACGACGCCCATCGCGATGGTCATGATCCCGGCGACGAGCGCGGTGCCCGCCGAGACCGCGGTCATGCCGACCGGGTCGAGCTTGAAGCCCGCCCCGAGGATGCTCGCGTTCACGAACACGATGTAGACCATGACCATGAAGGTGGTCAGGCCGCCGCGTGCCTCGGTCAGCAGGTTCGTGCCGCGCTCGGCGAACTTGAAGTACTCGCCGATCATGCCGCCGCCGCCCGGCCGCTCGGCGGCATCAACAGCTGCGCTCACTCGGACCGATCCCTCCTAGCCGATTGGCGCCCCGCGCCCGATCGGGCGCGGTCCGCGGCCCCGTTCGACCCGGCGCGATGGTAGCGCCGTGGGATTCGCGATTTCGCGTCAGTGCCGCGGGACGACCCGCGGTTGGTCAGTCCTCGGACGCCGCGCCGTCGAGGCCTGTCAGCTCCATCTGCACGAAGCCCGAGGTGTCGAACGCCAGCTGCCGCGGCTCGAACGGCGACTCGCCTTCGTCGGCGCCCGGCGCGTACTCGACGACGACGACCTCGTCACCCTGGACGAGCGTGTACACGAGCAGCTGGTCGGGCCGCGTCGAGAAGTCGAGGTGCTCGAACGAATCGACGTTGATCGTGATCGCGATCGGGGTGAAGTAGGTCGAGACGTCGGGCTGATCGACGACGATCCGCTCGACCCAGCCGGTCCCGCGCGACACCACTTCGTGGCCGCGCTGGTAGCGGTAGGTGACGGTCTGCTTGAGCAGCGGTCGGAGGAGATTGAGCATGTCCTCGCGGCTGCTCACCACGCCCTGGTTCACGAAGAACTTGGCCGGCGGCTGGCTGGGCACGGGCTCCTCCTCGGGGCACGCGGGCGAGGACGGGACGGTCCCGATGGTAGCGCGGCGATCGAGGGCCGGGGAGGGGCCGGGGTGGCCCGAGGGAACCGATCCGGGGGGCCCGAGAGCGATCCGGAAGGCGCGGGAGCGCCGGTAGGCCCGCGTATGATCGGGTCGTGCTCCTCGCGGTCGACATCGGCAACACCAACGTCACGCTCGGCTCGTTCCGCAACGGCTCGCTGGTCGCGACGCGGCGCACGGCGACGGAGGCCCAGGCCACGGCCGACGAGCTCGAGGTGCGCCTCATCGACCTGCTGCGGCTGGACGAAGCGGTGCTCGCCGATGTCTCGGCGATCGCCTGCGCCTCGGTCGTGCCGGCGCTGACGGCCGCCCTCGAGGCGGTCGCCGAGCGCCACGACCGCCCGATCGTGGTCGCCTCGGCTGGCACCGTCCCCATCCCGATCCGGGTCGACCGGCCTGGGGACGTCGGCGCAGACCGGCTCGTCAACGCCCTCGCCGCCGCTCGCCTTCATGGCGTCCCGGCGATCGTCGTCGACGTCGGGACCGCCACGACCTTCGACTGCGTGGCCCCCGACGGAGCGTTCGTCGGGGGCGCGATCGCGCCCGGCCTCGTGCTGGGACTCGACGCCCTGTCCGCCCGCACGGCGAAGCTGCCGCGCGTCGAGCTGCGCGCGCCCGACCGGGCGATCGGGCGGGATTCGGTCGCGGCGATCCAGAGCGGGGCCGTCCTCGGCTACCAGGCCCTCGTAACCGGCCTCCTCGCCCGCATGCGGCGCGAGCTCGCCGACCTTGGCGATGTCGCGCCGGACGACGTCCGCGGAATCCTCACCGGCGGCCTGTCCGGGGCGCCGTGGGCGGCCGACCTCGATGGCATCGACGTCATCGACCCCGAGCTGACCCTGAAAGGCCTGGCGATCCTCCACGCCGAGGTGGCGGGCGGGCAGCCGCTCCAGCTCGGACTGCCCTGAGCGCGGGCACGATGGCGAAGCGCCTCGAGGGCCGCCTCATCGGTCTGGGCGTCACCGGCTCGATCGCAGCCTACAAGGCGGTCGAGCTCCTCCGCCTCCTGACGGCCGAGGGAGCCGACGTCGTCGTCCTGCTCTCGCCGTCGGCCACCCGCTTCGTCGGCCCGCTGAGCTTCGCCGCGCTCTCGCGTCACCCGGTCGAGACCGACGTCCTCGACCTGCTCCCGGACGGCCGGATCGGGCACATCGTCGTGGCCGACACGGCGGACGCGATCGTCGTCGCGCCCGCGACGGCGCACTTCCTCGGCGCGATGGCGAACGGCATGGCCTCCGACACGGTCATCGCGACCTGTCTGGCGACGAATGCGCCAGTCGTCGTCGCCCCGGCGATGGACGGCGACATGTGGGCCCATCCCGCCACCGTGGCGAACGTCGCCCGGCTGCGGGAGGCCTTCGGCTACGTGGTCGTCGACCCGGACAGCGGGCCCCTCGCGTCTGGCCAGAAGGGGCCGGGACGGCTGGCGGAGCTGCCCCGCATCGTCGACGCGGTCGTGGCCGCCGTGGGGACGCGGCCGATCCGGCAGCCCGAGCCGGCGGCCCGCCCGCCGCTCGTCGCCGGACCGCCCCGCGAGGCCGACCTGGTCGGGCGACGGATCGTCGTGACGGCGGGCGGCACCCGGGAACCGATCGACCCGGTGCGCTACATCGGCAACCGCTCGTCCGGGAAGATGGGCGTGGCCATCGCGGAGGCCGCCCTGGCGCGCGGCGCCTCGGTGCGGCTCATCACGGCCGCGGTCGACGTCGCCCTGCCCGACGGGCCTGGCGAGGCCGAGATCACGCGAGTCGAGACGACGGCCGAGCTCGGCGCGGCGCTCGCGGACGCCATGTTCGGGGGCGACGGCGGAGGCACCGGAGGCGCCCGAGCCGGCAGCGCGCCGCCCACGGCCGACGCCCTCGTCATGGCCGCGGCCGTCAGCGACTTCACACCACGGCGGCCCGCCGCGTCGAAGCTGTCCCGCGGCGAGAGCCTGACGCTCGAGCTGTCACCGACGCCGGACCTCCTCGCGGGTGTGGCATCGAGGGCCGCGACCGCCCCGGCGGGAGGGCGGCCGGTCATCGTCGGCTTCGCGGCGGAGACGGGCTCCCTGGACCGCGCCGTCGCGAAGCTCGCGGCCAAGGGCGTCGACCTGCTCGTCGCGAACGACGTCACCGAGCCTGGCTCGGGCTTCGGGACCGACACGAACCGGGTCACGATCCTCGATGCCGCGGGCGGGCGCGACGAGCTGCCCCTGCTGGCCAAGCGCGAGGTCGCCGACCGGATCCTCGATCGCGTCGCCCGCGTGTTGGACGATCGTGACGCGGCGGTCCAGACTGGCGCGGCCAACCACGGGAGGGCAGCACGATGAGCGCCACCGAACCGGCCGCCGTCAGGCGGCTCACGACCGCGGACATCGCCCGGATGTACGCCGACGGCGAACGCATTCCGATGCTGACCGCCTACGACTTCCCGACGGCGCGCATCCTCGACGCGGCCGGGATCCCGATCCTCCTCGTCGGCGACTCGGTGGGCACGAACATGCTCGGCTACGACACCGAGATGCGGGTCACGATGGCCGACATGCTCCACCACGCCGCGGCGGTCGCGCGCGGGACGAAGCGGGCGCTGGTCATCGGCGACATGCCGTTCCTGTCGTATGCGACGCCCGAGGAGGCGGTCGACAACGCCGGCCGGTTCCTGCGCGACGCCGGCGTCCAGGCTGTCAAGGTCGAGGGTGGGCGGCGGAGCGCCCGGACGATCGAGGCCCTCGCCCGGGCAGGCATCGCGGTCCAGGGCCACATCGGCTGGACGCCCCAGTCGCAGACCGGGATGGGCGGCAAGGTCAGGGTCCAGGGCAAGACGCGCGAGGCTGCCTGGGGCCTCCTGGCGGACGCGCTCGCCGTCCAGGAGGCAGGCGCCTTCTCGATCGTCCTCGAGCTGGTGCCCGAACAGCTCGCGGCCGAGATCACCACTCGGCTCAGGATCCCGACCATCGGAATCGGCGCCGGCGCGGGCTGCAGCGGCCAGGTCCAGGTCATCGCCGACGTGATCGGCCTCGGATCCTTCACCCCCAAGCACGCCCGCCACTACGCCGAGGTGGGCGCGATGATCGAGGAAGCGGCACGCACCTGGGCGGCCGACGTCGCGGCCGGCCGGTTCCCGGGCCCCGAGCAGACGGTCCGGATGGACGAGGCGATCCTCGACGAGGCGCTCGGCCGGACGGCCGACGATCGAGCGACGCCGGAGCTCGAGGCGGGGATCCCGCTCGACCGCGACCTCTAGGCGCGTGGTCGGCACCGCTTCCCGGACCAGCGGTGCCCAGGTGAGCCGCATCCTCCGTACGCGCGCCGAGCTGCGGGACGCGCTCGCCGATGCCCCCCGCCCCGTCGGGGTCGTGCCGACCATGGGCTGGCTGCACGACGGCCATCGGTCGCTCATGCAGCGTGCCAGGGCTGCCGACGCCACGACGATCGTCACGATCTTCGTGAACCCCCGCCAGTTCGGCGATCCGAAGGACCTCGAGCGCTACCCGCGCAACGAGGCGGGCGACGTCGCGATCTGCGAGGAGGAAGGCGTCGACCTGGTCTTCGCGCCGTCGGTCGAGGAGGTCTACCCGTCCGGCTTCGACACGACCGTCCACATGGGTGCGATCGCCGAGCCCCTCGAGGGGGCGGCCCGGCCGGGCCACTTCGATGGCGTGGCGACGGTCGTCGCGATCCTGTTCGACCTCGTCGGCGCCGAGCACGCCTACTTTGGCCAGAAGGATGCCCAGCAGGTCCTGGTCGTCCGGTCGATGGCCCGCGACCTTGCGATCCCGACCCGGGTCATCGCCTGCCCGACCGTCCGCGAGCCGGATGGGCTCGCGCTCTCGTCGCGGAACGTCCACCTGGGCCCCGAGGAGCGCGCGGCCGCGCCG
>DATEZX010000112.1:0-9182 GCA_035255225.1 Candidatus Limnocylindrales bacterium | reverse complement strand
CGCCGCTGCATCTCGAGGAACGCCTCCTTGAGGATCGCGACATTGACCGGGTCGAGGCCCACGAACGGCTCGTCCATCAGCAGGACGGCGGGCTCGTGGAGCACCGCGGCGATGAACTGGATCTTCTGCTGGTTGCCCTTGGAGAGCTCCTCGGCGCGCCGGTGGGCGTACTCGGGCACCCCGAACCGATCGAGCCACTCCAGCGCGCGCCGCTGCGCTTCCTTCCGACCGATGTGGTACAGGTCGCCGAAGAACGTCAGCTGCTCGAGGATCTCCATCCTCGGATAGAGCCCGCGCTCCTCGGGCAGGTAGCCCCAGGTCCGGCGCGGGGCATCGGCGCTCGGGACGCCGTTCCAGGTCGCGGTCCCCGAGTCGGCCCGGATGATGTCGAGGATGATCCGCATCGTCGTCGTCTTGCCCGCGCCGTTGGCGCCCAGGAAGCCGAAGACCTCGCCCGGCTCGACCGTGAAGCTGATTCCGTCGAGGGCCGTGACGGCGCTGGGACCCGAGCCGAAGCGCTTGACGAGATGATCGAGGACGAGGGCCATCGACCGCTCAGGCTAGCGTTTCGCGCAAGGGCGCGGCGTGGGCCGCTCGGCTGGGGTCGTGGCGGGCCGGTTGGCCTGATAGCGACCGGCAGCGAGCCTGCGGCCCCGCTACCGTGAGGCCCGATGGGCCTGCGAGACGAGATCCTCGAGCAGCCCGAGGCGGCGCGGCGCCAGCTGGCCTCGTCGCAGGTGGCAATCGAGGCGCTCGCGGCCCGGCTCCTGGCCGAGGGCACGGAGTCGGTCGTCATCGCGGCGCGGGGATCCTCGGATCACGCCGCGATCTACGGCCAGTACGTGCTCGGGGTTCGCAACCGACTGTCCGTCGGGCTGGCCGCGCCCTCCGTCGTGTCGCTGTACGGCGTCGAGCCGCGCCTCCACCACGCGCTGGTCATCGGCATCAGCCAGTCCGGCGCGTCGCCCGACATCGTCGCCGTCGTCGAGGCCGCGCGACGGCACGGCGCGCCGACCCTGGCGATCACCAACGATCCGTCGTCGGCGCTCGCCACCGCGGCCGAGTACGTCGTCGAGCTCGCCGCCGGACCGGAGCGCTCGATCGCCGCGACGAAGACCTACGTGTGCTCGCTCCTGGCCCTTGCTCGACTGTCGGCCGAGCTCGCCTGGGATGACGACGAGCGCGCCACTCCCGTGCGAGCCGCCCTGGACCGATCGGCCGTGGCAGCCATCCCGAAGGCGCTGTCGGCGGCCCTCGACGCCGAGGCCGCTGCGGCCGAGGCGGCGCGCGAGCTTGCGGCGATGGACCGCTGCGTCGTGCTGGGACGCGGCTACGAGTACGCGACGGCGCGCGAGTGGGCGCTCAAGCTCAAGGAGCTGGCCCAGGTCTTCGCCGATCCGTACTCCTCGGCCGACTTCATGCACGGCCCGATCGCCCTCGCCGAACCGGACGTGCCGACGCTCGCCCTCGTGCCGGACGGGCCGGCCGCGGCCGGCCTCGTCGACGTCCTGACCGAGGTCCGCGAGGCGGGTTCGCCGACCCTCGTCCTCTCGGAGCGTGAGGAGCGCCGGGCGCTCGGTACGCGCTCGATCGCGCTGCCGCCTGACGTCCCGGAGTGGCTCCGGCCGATCACCTCGATCGTGGCGGCCCAGCTCTTCGCCTACCACCTGACCGTGGCGAAAGGCCTGGATCCAGAGGCTCCTCGGAACCTGGCGAAGGTCACGCGTACGGTCTGATCGGGGCGGGTTGGCACTGGTCCGGGCGCGTCCGGGCGGCCCACCCTGACGGGTTGGCGATCCCTGCCCGTTGAGCAGCGGCAGATGGGTCCAGACGTCGGACGGGCAGGGCTCGCACGTGGACGCGCAGGCCGGGGAGGTGGCCGATGCTCGCCAGGGCCGCGCCGGGGTTTCGCAGGCAGTCGGGTGTCCTGATCCTCGCAGCGATCGTCGCCGTCGGCTGCAGCCCGACACCGACCCAGACACCGGGCGCCTCGAGCGCCTCGAGCGCTACGGCCAGCCCGACGACCCCGCCGAGCTCGAGGGCGCCCGCGCCGACCCTGCCAACATCCGGTGACTGGCCGGTCGCGACGCCGGAGTCCGAGGGCTTCGACTCGGCCCTGATCGCGCGCGGTATCGAAGCCTTCGGGGCCGCCGACGGCGTGAGCGCGCTCCACAGCCTGCTCCTGGTTCGCCACGATCGGCTGTTCCTCGAGGCGTACCTCTACCCGTACGACGGCTCGACGTACCACGACATCCGGTCGGTGACGAAGAGCGTCACGACGACCCTCGTCGGGATCGCGGCCGGGCGCGGGCTGCTCAACCTCGACGCACCGATGGTGTCGTTCTTCAAAGACCGCACCATGGCCAACCGCGACGCCCGCAAGGAGCGGATCACGGTCCGCCACCTCGCCTCGATGACCTCCGGACTGGACTGCACGGTCGAGCAGGGCGAGAGGACCCTCCTCGAGATGGTCACCACGCGCGACTTCGTGCAGTTCGCGCTCGACCTGCCGATGGCGTATGACCCGGGCGACCGATTCTCGTACTGCAGCCCGGGCATGCACGTCCTGTCGGCCATCCTCACGGCGGCCGCCGGCAAGAGCGAGGCCGACTTCGCCCGCGAGGTCCTCTTCGGGCCGCTCGGCATCACCGACTTCTCGTGGCCGGCCGACGCGCAGGGCTACTCCTACGGCTGGAGCGAGCTGGCCCTCCACCCGCGCGATCTGGCGAAGCTCGGCCTGCTGTTCGCCCACGGTGGGAAGTGGAACGACCAGCAGGTTGTCCCGGCCTCGTGGGTCGCGGCGGCGACCCAGCGCCAGGTCGGGGCCGGGTTTCCGTTCGAGGAGGACTACGGCTACGGCTGGTGGGTCTCGCGACCGGGCGAGGTGCTCGACTCGTTCCGGGCGTCTGGCGATCTCGGCCAGCGGATCATCGTCGTCCCGGCGAAGGACTGGATCCTGGTCGCCAACGGTGGCGGCTTCGAGCTCGACGACGTGACCGACTTCCTGCTGGGCGCGGTCACCAACAGCTGGCAGCCCCTGCCGGAGGACACCGCGGCCGTCGGCCAGCTCGACGCGATCGTCGCGCGGGCGCGCGCCGGCCCGGCGTGCGGCCCCGTCCCGAGCCTGCCGCCGCTTGCCGCGGCGATCTCAAGCCGGCGCGCGGTCTTCGGCTCAGCTTTACCGATCAGCTGGCTGAGCGTCGACTTCGTGAGGCCAACCGAGGCAACTGTGGCCATCTCCTTCGCGAACGAGCCCGTCGTCCGGACCTTCGGCGTCGGGCTCGACGGCCGATTCAAGCCGAGCCGGAGTGGCCGGCCACTCGTCGCCCGTGGCGCGTGGACGGCCGCGGACACGCTCGAGATCGAGATCGACGAGGGGCCGGGCATCGCCCCATATCGCGTCCGGCTGACCTATGAGGGCGACGCAGTCCGGCTACGGGGGCTCAGCGTGAGCGGCGAGACAAGGCTGGATATCGTCGGCCACATGGAGCGCTAGCGTCGCCCGCTCCACGGCACCGGTTGCGATGCCGTTGCAACCCGCCTGCAAGCCACCGTCGCAAGGGTGCTTACCCGCCTGCCGCCCTCGCGTACGAAGATCGTCGTACTACCGGCCGACGGGGATGCGGTACCGGACCTCATGCCACGGGGTAACCGACCCCTCGGGCTGGCGGGACGCCGCTCGGATGACCGCCGCGTTGTCCAGATGGCCAATCCCCCGGCTCCCTCCGTTTCCTCATCAGTCGCCTCCGTCAATCGACGCACGCGCCCTGATTGGAGGCAGAGATGATGACCACGGCGATGTCCAGCAAGATCCAGGTCACCTTCGACGCTATCGACATCCGCGAGATCCGCGCGATCGAGCTGGCCGACGGCTGGCACGACATCACCAACTGCGAGCTCGTGCAGTTCGCCGTCGGTGAGGCGCACAGCCCGATCACCCCGGACAAGCTGTACCCGTCGCTCCGTTACAAGAACGAGCTCGGCAAGCTTGTCCGAACGCCGCTGAGCAAGGTCCTGAGCTTCTCCGAGGAGCCCCAGACTCGGCGCTAGTCAGTCCCGAACATCGGCTCGGGCCGTCGGTTGAGAACGGGGGCGACGGCCCCGAGACCCGAGAGGCAGAACGCCCGGCAAGGAAGGACGCCGGGCGTTCCTGCTGCCCGGCGCGGGCGTGCGACTACGGACCGACGGGGGCGCTACAGGCCGCTGTAGGCGTGGAGGCCGTTGAACCAGAGCGACCCCGAGTAGGTGACGAGGACCATCCCGAAGGCCACGACGAGCAGGAGCGCTGCCGGGCGGCCGGCCCAGGCCTTCTGGTTGCGGGCGTGGAGGTAGATCGCGTAGCTCAGCCACGTCACGAGCGCAGCCGTCTCCTTGGGGTCCCAGCTCCAGTAGGCCGACCAGGCGATCGAGGCCCACCAGGAGCCGAGGATGATCATCGTCGCGAAGATCGGGAAGCCGACGATGACGGATCGGTAGGCGACCTGGTCGAGGACCTTGTGCGACGGCAGCCACTTGAAGCGGTCGTCGCGACCCTGGACGAGGTAGCCGACGCCGGCCGCGAACGATGTCGCGAAGATGCCGTAGCTGAGCATCGCCAGGCCGACGTGGATCGTGAGCAGCGGCGGGTTGGCGAGGGCCGGCACGAGCGGCTTGATCTCGGGCGGGAGCGATGACGCGTAGAGCGCGAGCCCGAGCGCGAGCCCGACGGCGATGAAGCCGATCGACTTGATCGGGTAGCGTCGCTCGAGGACCAGGTACGCGCCGAGGATCGACGTCGCGAAGGCCTCGCTGAACTCGTAGAGGTTGCCCCACGGTCCGCGGCCGACGAGGTACGCGCGGACGACCATCGAGGCGGCGAGCAGCGCGAAGGCCGCCACGCCGAGCCACGTCGAGGTCCGCGACAGCGGGCTCGGCGCCGCGAAGTCGGCCGGGCCGCGCTCCGCTTCGGCCGCGCGCGCCGCCACGAACGACCCCGTCGCGACGCCGGCCCACGCCGGCTGGGGGGCCCGGACGGCGAGGAGCCCGGTGGTCGCGGCGATTGCCCGGCGGCCGTTCGCCAGCAGGACCGCGTGGCCGACGAAGGCCGCGAAGGCGATGGCGAGCACGATCGTGCCGGCCGTGAAGAGGGCCTGGGACGCTTGTTCCATGGTCAGGACGCTCCCATCGCGCTACGCCGCGGCCGCGCCTCCCGGGGGCGGGCCGGCGGGTTGGAGCTGCCGCATCCGTGGCTCGATCTTGAGGACGAGGCCGCAGGTGCCGCAGGTGTCGATCGTCGCCTCGCGCCCGGTGCCGCACTTCGGGCAGCGGACGGCGAGGTCCCGTCCGCACAGGCCGCAGCGTTTCGTGCCGAAGGGGTAGACGAGCCGATCGACCGGGCAGTACGGCTCGCCGGCGGGGTACTGGGGGACGCCGTCGACGAGCTGCGTGGCCACCGGCACGGGGTCGACGTACGGCGTCCGGCCGCGCGGCTTGCCGAGGCCGTAGACGACCCAGCCGAGGACGAGGAGGGTGACGATCGGCCCGACGACGCCGATGAGCAGGAAGATGGGCAGCAGGCCGATCAGCGCGCCCCAGTCGGGGATGATGATCGGGTTCAGCGCGTCGAGGATCCGCTGGACCAGCTGGCCGATGGCGTCGCCCACGGGCCGGAATGCTAGCAGCGGTCTACGGCCGAGGTCGTTGGGGGCGACGAGGTGGCCGTGGATGCCCGATCGCCGTGCCGCTCCGGCCGCCGCCGCCGGTCGGCCCGCCGCCGCCGGCTGTGCCACTCCCGCCGCCGACCCGCTCCAGGCGGCCGGCCAGCCAGGCGGTGCCGGCGACCCGTGCGCCCCTGGCCTGGACGAGGCCGCGCAGCTCGCGGTCGTCCGAGACGACGAGGATGCCCCACGTGCCGACCGGGCCGTCGGCGGCGAGCTGGGCATCGACCGCGGCCTCGATGACCCGGTCGGCGGATTGCCGGCCGGCGTGCTCGACGTACAGGTTCGAGGCGGCGCGGGAGAACCGTCCCGGCCGTCCGATGCCGACCTCGCCGGCCCCGTCGAAGACGACCTCGACCCGGACCGCCGGCGGGATCGCCGCCCGGACCGCGGCGATGACCGCGATGTTCGGGCGGGGTTGGGACGCGCTCCGCTCGCCCCCGGCGGGCCCTCGCCCGGCGGTCCCTCGGTCGCGCCCGGCGGTCCCTCGGGCCAGGGCATAGGCGAGGTTCGAGCCGTCCACCAGGACCCGCTCGACCCCGACGAGGGGATCTGGATCGGCTCGCCGGCGACCGGGCACGGTCAGTGCCAGCGCGGCAGGGGAGACAGGAAGTCGACGATCGTCGCGGCCAGCCGCTCGGGCTGCTCCATGCCGATCAGATGGGCGACGTCGGGCCAGGACACCAGGCGTGTGCTCGGGGCGGACGTCGCGAGATGGGCCGCCGAGGCGCGCGTCCGGGCGGAGTCGAGCTCACCGATGACGACGAGGATCGGGAGGCGAAGATCGGCCAGCCTGGCCGCCGCCGGCGGCTCGAGCGAGCGGGGCTGGCCGAACACCCGCTTCGGGTCGACGAGCGGCCGGTCCATGACCATGAACGCCTCGCGCAGGGCTGCCGGCAGGCGGTTCGTGGGCTGGCCGGGACCGTCCAGCCACATCCGGCGGTCGATGTCGGCCATTCGCTCGATGTCGCCGGCCTGCTCGGCGGGCTCCCACTCCGCATCGAGCGCGGACTCGGCCTCGGGCGGCTGGATGTCGGCCTCGTAGCCGCCGATCCCGCCGCCGACCCAGGCGCAGGCGACGAACCGATCCGGCGTCTCGAGGATCGCGTCGAGGGCGATCATCGCGCCCCGCGAGTTGCCGGCGACGGCGACCTGCCGGGCCTTCGCGGCGTCGAGGACGGCACGGAGGTCGTCGCCGTTCGAGAACTCGACGTCCTCGGTCGTCGACTCGCCGAAGCCGCGGGCGTCGTAGCGGATCACCCGGAATCCGGCGGAGACGAGGGCCGGGATCATGGCGTCCCACGAGTGGAGGTTCACGACCGCCGAGTGGATGAGCAGGAGCGGCGGCGCGTCGGCCTCGCCGTCGACGACGACCCTGAGGCGGCCGTTCGGGACGTCGAGCCAGGTTTCCTGTCGGGCCATCCGTCGATGCTACGCGACCGACAGCCTCGGCCGCGGCGGCGCCGCTGGGCAAGCGCCGATGGGCGACCGTCAGTGGGCGACCGTCGACGGGCGACCGCCGCTCGTCAGCGGGGCCGCTGCACCATCAGAACAGCCGAGGCCGGAGGTCGACGCTGAAGTCGAGGTGGGCACGCAGCTGGGCGAGCGCCTCGCTCCAGCCCTCGAGGGCCTCGGCCCAGGCGTCGAGGCCACCGGGCTCGCCGATCGGGAACGGCCCGTCCTCGAGCTCGACGCGACTGCCGTAGCCGACGGGCGTGATCGTGATGGTCGCGGTCGTCACGAGCCTGTCGTCTGGTCGCCACGGCCAGCGGAAAACGAACAGCCTCGGTGTTTCGGCCTCGACGACGTCCCACCAGACCCGCTGCCCCGGCCACACCAGGACGGCCCGTGAGCCGACCGCCAGCCCGCCCTCGACCTGCTCGGGGAACCAGCGCGCCAGCTCTTCGGGATCGGACCAGGCGCGATAGACGCGTCCCGGCGGCGCCATGAGCCGTCGCGTCATCCGAACCCAGCGCTCTTCCGCCACGCGGTCAGCCTACCGCGCCGAGGCCTGCGACGGCGCCGAGGCGTGTCAGGGCGCCGACAGGTGTGCCGCCCCGCGGTGACGCGTGCGGCCCCCGCGCCTAGGCATCGCGGTCCGGGCGCCGCACAGGTCGGGGCGCCGCAAGAAGGCCCGCCCGCCGCAAGAAGGCCCGCCCGCCGCAAGAAGGCCCGCCGCAAGAAGGCCCGCCCGCCGCCTAGCATCTGTGCCGATGGCCCGCCTCGTCCTGCTCGTCGACCTCGATGGCGTCGTCTACCGCGGCGCGGACCCGGTGCCCGGCGTCGCCGCCGTGCTGGCGAAGCGGGCTGCCGCGGGCGACGACGTCGTCTACGTCACCAACAACTCGATGCACTACCGGACCGACTACGTCCGCCGGCTGTCGGACCTCGGCGCGCCGGTCAGCGCCGACCGGATCGTCAGCGCCCCGCGCGCGACCGCGCTGTACCTCCGGGAGCACGAGCCCGAGGTTCGGCGGGTACTGACCGTCGGGGCCAGCGGCCTCGATCGCGAGCTCCGTGACGTCGGGCTTGAGGTCATCAACTCGGCCTTCGCGGCGGAGCGGATGGCGAAGGAGGGCCTCGACGGCGTCGGCGCGGCGGGCGTGCCCGATGCCGTCGTCGCGGGCGTTGACCCGCAGCTCACCTACCTGCGCCTCGCCGCGGCGGCCGACTGCATCCGCGCCGGGGCGACGTTCATCGCCACGAACCGCGACCCGACGTTCCCGGCCGAGCGCTGGCTCCGGCCCGGCGCCGGGGCGATCGTTGCCGCGATCGAGGTCGCGAGCGGGGTCACCCCGGTCACGATCGGCAAGCCTCAACCGCTGCTGATGGAGCAGGCGGCCCACGCCGTCGGGGCGGACCCGCGGGAGGCGATCGTCATCGGCGACGGCATCGTCACGGACCTCGCCGCAGCGCACGGCGTGGGCGCCCGCACGATCCTCATGCTGACCGGGGTCTCGACCCGGGCCGCCGTCGAGGCGCTGCCCGAGGCCGAGCGCCCGCTGGCGATCGCCGCCGACGCGGCGGAGCTCGATCAGGTGCTGGCGGGCCTCGCCGCCGGCTGAGTCGCCGCCGGCGCTGGCGCCGAGCCGGTCATCGCTCGGAGGATTGCTGATCGGTCCGGGCCGCCCAATCATCGAATTCGGCCCGCAGCGGCGCCAGGGTCCCCTCGTCCGCGAACGCGACATCGAGCGCGTGGCGATCGATCGCCCACAGCTCGGCCGGTGTCAGCCCGATCCGCTCGACGGCCCGCTCGTACTCCGCCGAGAGGGTGATGTCCGACACGGTGAGGTCGTCGGTCGATAGGGTCACCGGTACCCCGGCGCGATGGAGGCGGGCGAGCGGGTGGGCCTCGATCGACGCGACGATGCCGGCCTGGACGTTCGAGGTCGGGCAGAGATCCAGGCTGACGTTGCGGGCGGTAAGCTCGGCCATGAGCGACGGATCGTCGACGGCGCCCGGCCCGTGGGCGATCCGCTCGGGGGC
>DATEZX010000111.1:0-3083 GCA_035255225.1 Candidatus Limnocylindrales bacterium | reverse complement strand
CGGCCGGGCCCGATCCCGCCTCGGTTGTGCCGCCACTCCCGGTGCTCCCACCGGTGCCGCCGGCGCTCCCGCCGCCGGAGCCCGCGTTCGGGGCTCCGTCTGCCGGCGGGGTGCCGTTCACGCCGTCGGGGATCGGCGGGCAGCTGACCATCGGCTCGACGCCCCCCGGCTGGAGGCTGCTGGAGACGATCCCGTCGGGCGGGGTCAGCGAGGCGCCGGGTCCGGGTCCGGGTCCGGCCGGCAGCTCCTCGACGAGGATCGCGGCGCCGTTGCCGGTCCACGCCCCATTGCCGATCCTGAACGGGCCGGCCTGGAGGACCTTGATCAACATCGCCTCGGTGTCGCCGACGGCCCCGGGGCAGGCCATCTCGGTCATCGCCAGGGGCTCCGGGATCGTCAGGGTGTCGCCGTCGAGCAAGACCGTGCCCCCGATCGTGTTGCAGCCGACGGAGGCGAACAGGCGGCCGCCCTCGATGCCGAGCTTCCCGGACGCCTCGACCCGTTGGTCGCCGAACACGAGCCCGGTGACGATGAACGACCGGCTCGGCGGGCTTGTCTGGTCCCCCGCGGCGGCCGTGGCCGCCGGAGCCAGGAGCGCCGCGACGACCAGGAGGGCGAGGGGGAGAGATCGCATCGCGATATGCCTCGGTTCGATCGATCCAGCGGGCGGTTGCCGGCCGTTCGACGCCACGACCACGCGGGAGGTTCCCGGCGGCGAGCGGCGCGGTTGACACCGGCCCGCGCTTCGGCCTACGCTCGGCCCTAACGATCGTTCGTTAGGAGGTCGTCCGAGCCGAGTGGTCGAAACAGCGGGAGCCCCGGCATCGCGCCGGCGGGCGATCGAGGACGTCGCGAGCGAGCTCTTCCGGGCGCATGGCTACACGGCGACGAGCGTCCGCGACATCGCCCGGGCGCTCTCGATCCAGGGCCCGAGCCTGTACGCCCACGTCACCTCGAAGGAAGACGTGCTGTGGGCGATCGTCGACCGCGCCGCGAGCCGCTTCGAAGCCGCCGCAGAGGCCGCCGAAGAGCGCGCCGGCGAGCGCCGGCCGGGTGATCCCGTCGAGGCCGTCTCGGCGATCGTGCGCGCCCACGTCGGCGTCATCACCTCTGACGTCGGCGAGGCCAGCGTCTTCGTCTACGAGTGGCGGTCGCTCGGTCCCGAGCGGCGTGCCGCCGTGCTCGTTCGCCGTGACGCGTACGAGGCCCGACTGCGCCGGCACATCTCGGATGGCATCGCCATCGGCGCGTTCGGGCTGACCGACCCGGCGATCGCCGCGACCGTCGTCCTGAGCGCCCTGAACGGGGTTGCGACCTGGTACGACCCGGATGGCCGGCTATCCGCCGAGCGGGTCGCCGACCACCTCGTCGGCCTCGTCATGCGCATGCTGTCGGCCGATTGACTCCCGGAGGCGTCCCAATGACCGATCCGCTCGCCCTCGACCCGGTCCTCCCGGTCCGCCAGCGCACCGAACGCCCCTGGAACGAGGCGGGCCTGTCACACGACGAACGGTTCGCCCACTTCGAGGCGTACGTGACGGCGGGCGGGAAGATCGAGGCCACCGACTGGATGCCCGACGAGTACCGGACCGCGGTGCTCCGATTCGTCGAGATGCACGCCAACAGCGAGCTCATGGGCGTCCTCCCGGAGCGCGAATGGATCATGCGGGCGCCGACCCTCCGGCGGAAGCTCGCTCTCACGGCCAAGGTCCAGGACGAGGCTGGCCACGCCCAGCTCCTGTACCGGGTCGCGGAGGACCTGGGCAAGCCCCGCGAGGCGATGCTCGAGGACCTCCTGGCCGGGAAGACGAAGTTCCACAACGTCTTCCACTACCCGACCGCATCGTGGGCCGACATCGGGATCATCGCCTGGCTCGTCGATGCCGCTGCGATCGTGGCCCAGCAGGCGCTCCGCGACTCGAGCTATGCGCCGTATGCCCGGACGATGCAGAAGATCTGCTGGGAGGAGTCGGTCCACATCATGCACGGCCGGGACGTCGTCGTGACGCTCGTCACCGGCACGGCCGCCCAGCGCGTGCTCGTCCAGGACGCGCTCAACCGCTGGTGGGGCCCGCTCATGCAGATGCACGGCCCGCGGAGCGACCGGGCGAAGGATCGCGACCTCCACTGGCGGATCAAGGCCAAGACGTCCGAGGAGCTTCGCCAGGAGTTCCTGACGATCTACGCCCCACGGCTCCTCGAGCTCGGCCTCGCGATCCCGGATCCGGAGCTTCGCTACGACGAGGCAGTCGGCGAATGGCGCTACTCGGAGCCGGACTGGAACGAGCTTCGGACGGTGGTCACCGGCCACGGCCCGAAGTCGCAGGACCGTCTCGAGTTCCGGCGCCTCAACCGCGAGGACACCCGGTGGGTCCGCGAGCAGGTCCTCGGAGTCGCGCCCGCGGTGGCCGCATGACGCGGCCGGTCATGGAGCCGTGGGAGGTCTTCCGCCAGGAGAAGGACGGCGACCCGATGCGGCATGGCGGCAACGTCCTCGCCCCGGACGCGGAGCTGGCGATGCACTACGCCCGAGAGCTGTTCGGGCGACGCGGCGAGAGCGATCGGCTATGGGTCGTCCGGCGCGCCGACATCGTCGTCCTCGAGGATCCCGACCTGCTCCACCCGCCGCTCGACCGATCGTTCAAGAAGCCAGGCGGCTACGTCATGCGCGACAAGCTCGCCGCGGCTCGCGGCCGCGCCGGGACGTCGAAGCCCAAGACGCGCGCCGCCGGCCACGACCGGGCCGGCGGTCGACCGTCGCCGACGGGGGGCACCTCGTGAGCCCGACGGCGAACCCCGCACAGGTCTCGCCCGAGCCGGGCCTCCGGTTCGCGCTCGCTGACCTGCTGCTCTCGATGGCCGATGACGAGTTCGTCTCCGGGTTCACCGACTCCGAGTGGACCGGCATCGCGCCAATCCTCGAGGAGGACGTCGCGATGAGCTCGATCGCCCAGGACGAGCTCGGCCACGCGCGGGCGCTGTACGAGCTCCTGGCGACGCTCCTGGCCGACGGCCGGGATGCCGACGCCCTCGCCTACGACCGCGAGCCCGACGAGTACCGCCACGCGGCACTCCTCGACCAC
>DATEZX010000110.1:0-8239 GCA_035255225.1 Candidatus Limnocylindrales bacterium | reverse complement strand
GGGCCTTCCGGTACCATTCGAAAAACCCCCGGAGGACCTGACCCATGGCGAAGTATGTCTTTGTGACCGGAGGCGTGACCTCCTCGCTCGGCAAGGGCATCACCGCCGCCAGCGTCGGCCGGCTCCTCAAGGCCCGGGGTCTCAAGGTCTCGATCCTCAAGCTCGACCCGTACATCAACGTCGATCCCGGGACGATGTCGCCGTACCAGCACGGCGAGGTCTTCGTCACCGACGACGGCGCCGAGACCGACCTCGACCTGGGCCACTACGAGCGGTTCATCGACGAGAACCTGACCCAGCTCAGCAACGTCACGACTGGCCGGATCTACCAGGCCGTCATCGCCAAGGAGCGGCGGGGCGACTACCTCGGCGGGACGGTCCAGGTCATCCCCCACATCACCAACGAGATCAAGGAGCGGATCACCCGAGTCGCCCGGGACAGTGACCCGGACGTCGTCATCGTCGAGGTCGGGGGCACGGTCGGCGACATCGAGAGCCTGCCGTTCCTCGAGGCCATCCGGCAGATGCGCAAGGACGTCGGGCGGGCCAACGTCCTGTACGTCCACGTCACGCTCCTGCCGGCGCTCATGGCGACGGGCGAGCTCAAGACCAAGCCGACCCAGCACTCCGTCAAGGAGCTCCGCGGGATCGGCATCCAGCCCGACGTCATCGTCCTGCGCTCGGATCACGAGGTGCCGGACGAGATCCGCGAGAAGATCGCCCTCTTCACCGACGTCGACGTCGACGCCGTCATCCCGGCCCCGACGGCGGCCACGATCTACGAGGTGCCCCTCCAGTTCGAGGCCTTCGGCCTGGGCCGACTCGTCGTCCGCGAGCTCGGCCTTGGCGATCCCGAGGCCGAGCCGGACCTTGCCGGGTGGCGAGCGCTCGTCGAGCGGATCAAGGCGCCCAAGCCGACGCTCGAGATCGCCCTGGTCGGCAAGTACATCGAGCTGCCCGACGCCTATCTCTCGGTGACCGAGGCCCTCAGGCACGCCGCGTGGGCCCATGGCTATGACGCCAGGGTCCGATGGGTCGACTCGGAGACGCTCTCGCACGAGAACCTCCACGCGACCCTCGGCGGCGCCGCCGGGATCCTCGTCCCGGGTGGCTTCGGCCATCGCGGCATCGAGGGCAAGGTCCTGGCCGCGCACTTCGCGCGTGACCACGGGGTGCCGTACCTCGGCCTGTGCCTCGGCCTGCAGTGCGCGGTCATCGAGTTCGCCCGCCAGGTCATCGGCACCGACGACGCCAACTCGACCGAGTTCGACATGTTCACCTCGAACCCGGTCATCGACTTCATGCCCGACCAGCGGGACATGGAGGACAAGGGCGGCACGATGCGGCTCGGGCTCTACCCCGCCCGGCTGACGCCCGGGACCAAGGCCGCCGAGGCCTACGGCCAGGAGGTCATCTACGAGCGTCATCGCCATCGCTTCGAGGTCAACAACCGCTACCGCCAGACCCTCGAGGCCGCCGGGATGCTCCTCTCCGGGCAGTCGCCCGATGGCCGCCTGGTCGAGATCGTCGAGCTCAGGGACCACCCGTGGTTCGTGGCCAGCCAGTTCCATCCCGAGTTCAAGAGCCGGCCTGAGCGCCCCCACCCGCTGTTCGCCGGGTTCGTCGGGGCCGCGATCGCCGGTCGGTCGGGCCTCGACGCCGCCCATCCGACCGAGGTCGTGGAGATCGTGCCGGCGCCGGCGGCCCCGGAGGGCGTCGTCGCCGGCGGCTGAGGTCAGGCGGCCGTCGATCCGCACGCCTCGGACGCCGGGCCGGATAGACTCGGGCCCATGAAGCTGTTCCTCGACACCGCCGAGATCGAGGAGATCCGGACCGTCGCCCGGTGGGGCGTCCTCGATGGCGTCACGACCAACCCGACCCTGTTCGCCAAGATCAAGGGCAAGACCTACGACGAGGTCCTCCAGGAGATCTGCGGCATCACGAGCGGTCCGGTCTCGGCCGAGGTCGTGGCCGAGGACGTCGACGGCATGCTCAGGGAGGGCCGGCACTTCGCGAAGCTGGCCGACAACATCGTCGTCAAGGTCCCGATGTCCGAGCTCGGCCTCGAGGCGATGAGCCGCTTCAAGGCCGAGGGCATCAAGACCAACTGCACCCTGATCTTCTCGGCCAACCAGGGCCTCCTCGCGGCGAAGGCCGGCGCGTCGATCCTGTCGCCGTTCGTCGGCCGCATCGACGACATCAACGAGGAGGGCATGACCGTCGTCCGCGAGCTGGTCGAGATCGTCCGGTTCTACGAGCTCGAGACGGAGGTCCTGACGGCCTCGGTCCGCCACCCTCGCCACGTCACCGAGGCGGCGCTCGCCGGATGCCACATCGCGACCCTGCCGTTCAAGGTCTTCGAGCAGATGGTCCATCACCCGCTGACCGACAAGGGCATCGTCCAGTTCAAGAAGGACTGGGAGGCGGCGCGCGCCGCGATGGCCGAGGGTGCGAAGCGCCGGTAGGGCGCCTTCGGGACCCCGACCCCGCGCGGCCTCGCCGCGGCGGCGGTCGGAAGCGGCGACCGCTCAGCCGATGAGCCGATGCAGCCTTAGGAACGTCGGCCGGAAGCCGAGGCCGCGCCATGACCGATCGGCCTCGAGATTGGTCGATCGCCAGTCGGTGGCGACGACGGCGTAGCCCGCGTCGCGCGCCCAGGCGAGGACGGTCTCGCCGAGCGCCCGTCCGACGCCGAGGCCCCGCGCCCCCGGCAGCACCGCGGCGTAGCCAAGGAAGCCGGCGTTCGCCGGCCGGACGAGTCCGCTGTTCGTGCTGGATTCCGTCAGGGCGCAGCCGATCGCCGACCCGACCACCCGTCCCGAGACCTCGGCCACGAACATCGTCCACCGCCCGTCGTCGATGTCTGCCTCGAGATTCGCTCGGACCTCGTCCGCCGGCTCCGGCTCGAGGCGCGAGAAGACGGGCGACCGCCGGCTGTGGCGAGGGAGCACGAGCTCGAGGTCGACGAGTGCCGGAATGTCCGCCCGCGCGGCGCGCCGGACGAGCATCTCGGTGTCAGGCACCACGCCGAACGAGGCCGGCGGCAAGGCCCGCACGGCGTGGATGTGCTGCTGGCCGAAGTCGAGGCCGAACCAGGCTTCGATGAGGTCGCGGTCGGTGGCCGGCAGAAGAACGTGGTGGTTGGGTCGGCCGGCGTCCACCCAGGCGGCAGCGGCGGCCGAGTACAGCGCCCGAACCGCGGGAGCGTCCGTGGCGGCGTGCCCGGCCGACTCGACCCAGACGTTGCCACCCCAAGTAGCGGTCGACTTGGAGATCCCGACGAGGAAGCCCGCCGGCGTACCGGCCCGGCTGGCGAACCAGCCGTCGGCTGACTCGACGGCCAGAAGGGCCTCGATCTCGCGGCGAGCGGCGCCGAGCTCCTCGTAGGCGGGATCGAGCAGCGGCTCGGCGAGGCGATGGCGGCGATGGCGCTCGGCGAGGAGCGCGGCCGCCGCGTCGAGGTCGCCGGCCTCGAGCGGCCGGACGTCGAGCCGGGCCCCGGCGGCGCCGGAGGATCGAGCGTCGGCGGTCACGTCGGGTCGGATCGCGCCGCGTCGCCGGCCGGCCGCTCGGGCTCCGGGCGGCGACCCGTGTGGATCGTGACCATCCCGGCCGTCAGCGCGGTCCATCGGACGTCGACAAGGCCCGAGGCACGCATCATCTCGGCGATCCGCTCGGGTGCTGGATACGAGGCCACGCTCGTGACGAGGTAGCGATACGCCGCGGCGTGACCGGCGAGCTGGCCAAGGAGCGGCACCGCCCGCTCGAACCAGACCCACCCAAGCCGGCCGACGAGCGATCGTGGGCGCGCCGCCTCCAGGCAGACCACGCGGCCGCCCGGCCGGATCGCCCGGCGCATCTCCGCGAAGCCCCGCTCGTAGTCGGTGAGGTTGCGCATGCCGAAGGCGATCGTCGCCGCGTCGAACGCGCCGTCGTCGACCGGCAGGTCGAGCGCGTCGCCGACGACGAACTCGAGCTCGATCCGGTCGGCGTTCGCGCGCCGAGCCCGTTCGATCATGACCGTCGAGACGTCGACGCCGACGACCCGCCCGAAGGGCCCGACCTGATCCGCGAGGCCCTGGGCGACCTTGCCCGTTCCGGTCGCCACGTCGAGCGCGGTCATGCCCGGGGCGAGGCCCGCCAGCTCGACCGCCCGCCCCCGCCAGCGCGGCTCCTGGAAGCCCGAGATCAGGGCGTTCATGAGGTCGTAGCGCGGCGCGATCCGGTCGAACATCGCGCCGACCTCGCTCGCCGGCGCGGCGTTGCCACGCTCCGTGGCATGGCCGCTCGGGACGTCGGGGGCCGGCCGTGGGTGGCTCATCGTCAGGGGGATCGTAGCCGCGCGGAGCGCATGCGACGGCGGCCGACGAGCCTGGGACGCGCGCGTCGCGTCCCATTGACGGCCGTTCGGCGCGGACCTACCATCCCGGCATCCCCACACGTCCGCCGCGCGGACCGATCTATGCGTGGGCGATGCCCGGGAAGCCCAGTCCCCCTTCTTCACCTGCAGGTGGCCCCTATCCAGATGCCCGCACCCGAACAGCGCACGTCGCGCAATCGCCGCCCCCGCCGCCGCGGCCAATATGGCGGCGCTCGACCGCCCGTCACGGAGCACGACGAGATCCTCGAGCTCGAGGCCGCCCGCGAACGCAACGACCTCGAGGTTGGCGACCTCCGCGAGATGAGCGTCGCCGAGCTCCGCCAGGTCGGCCGCGACCTGGAGCTCGAGACGACGACCGTCGATCGCAAGGACGACCTCGTCGATCGGATCCTCCAGGCCCAGACCGAGCGGGCCGGATTGGCCTACGCGGCCGGCATCCTCGACATCGTCGACGAGGGCTACGGCTTCATGCGCCGCCACGGCCTGCTGCCGGGGCCCGACGACGTCTACGTCAGCTCCAGCCAGGTCCGGCGCTACGGCCTCCGCATCGGCGATCACGTCGCCGGCGCCGTTCGGGCGCCGCGGGAGCAGGAGAAGTACTGGGGCCTCCTGCGAGTGGACGCGGTCGACGGCGTCGACATCGAGACGGCCCGTCAGCGGCCGATCTTCAACGACCTCACGCCGATCCATCCCGACGAGCTCATCAACCTCGAGAGCGACCCCAAGAACCTCAGCCAGCGGCTCGTCAACCTCGTCAACCCGATCGGCAAGGGCCAGCGCGCGCTCATCGTGAGCCCGCCCAAGGCCGGCAAGACGATGCTCCTCAAGGCCATCGCCAACGGCATCACCGCCAACTACCCGGACATCCTCCTCATGGTCGCCCTCATCGGCGAGCGGCCCGAGGAGGTGACCGACATGCGCCGGAGCGTCAAGGGCGAGGTCATCAGCTCGACCTTCGACGAGCCGACCGAGAACCACACCCACGTCGCCGAGATGGCCCTCGAGATCGCGAAGCGCCAGGTCGAGACCGGTCGCGACGTGGTCATCCTGCTCGACTCGATCACCCGCCTCGCGCGGGCCTACAACCTCGCCCTCCCCCCGTCGGGCCGGACGCTGTCGGGCGGCATCGACCCGATCGCGCTCTACCCGCCGAAGCGGTTCTTCGGGGCCGCCCGGAAGATCGAGGAGGGCGGCTCCCTGACGATCATCGGGACGTGCCTCATCGACACCGGCTCCCGGATGGACGACGTCATCTACGAGGAGTTCAAGGGCACCGGCAACTCGGAGCTCATCCTCGATCGGAAGCTCGCCGAGAAGCGGATCTTCCCGGCCATCGACGTCATGCGCTCCGGCACCCGCCGCGAGGAGCTGCTCCTCGAGGACGGGACCCTGAAGATGGTCTGGACGATGCGCCGGATGCTGTCCGCCGTCGGGACGAACGAGGGCATCGAGCTGCTCCTCAACCGCCTCGCCAAGACGGAGACGAACGCCCAGTTCCTGGCGACCCTGACGAAGAGCCTCGACAGCTAGCCGCCCCTCCACCCTCTGGCGTTCCGAAGGCAGACCGCGAACGCCCTGATCCCGGCGGTCCGAGCGGCCCACCCGGCTCGGGCCTGTCGGCCGTTTGCAGGCCCGGAGCGGCGCGTGGTAACGTCCCGCCAACGTCGGAGCCCGCCAAAGAGCGGGCACGGCCGCGAAGTGAGACCCCAGCTCAAGATCGCGACCTGGACGGTCCGAAGAACCCGAGACCCCCGCGCCCCCCAGCCGCGCACCGGATCGTCCCGCCAGGAGACCTGTATTGCCGAACGCCAGGGACGGCGTCGTGCGCCTTGTCGCGCGCTTCCGACCCTCCAAGCCTGACCGATCCACGACGGCGACGCGCCCACACCGGGGGGTGGTGCGGCTGGCTCGTCGATTCGTGGACCTCGCGACGGGCCACCCCACGAGCGAGCCCGTCTCGCGCGTCCTGACCGGCGCGCGGCACGAGCATCGCCGCCCGGCCGCGATGGCACGCCGGCGCTCGGTCATGCGCCGATCGCTCGTCATCCACATGACGTCCGAGCGAACCGTGCCCCTCGCCGTCGCGCTCGTCGTCCTCCTCGCGGGCGTCGTCAGCCTCGGGCCGGGCGCCGTCCAGTCGGTGGGCGCCGCTCAGGCCGAGAGCCAGGGCCCGCGGCTCGCGATCGGTGGCGGCGTCGCCGGCCAGCTCGATCCGGCCACGATGTCCGACCTCGCCGGTGTCGCGACGACCACCGGCCTCGCCGACTACGTCGACGACGGGACGCTCTACAAGCCGGTCGCGGTCGACACGAGCATCCAGACCGCGACCGACCTGCTGCGCCACTACACCGTCAAGTCGGGCGACACCCTGAGCACGATCGCCGCGAGGTTCGACGTCTCGGTCATGACGATCTGGTGGGCCAACCACCTGAGCGACGTCACGAAGCTCCATGTCGGCCAGATCCTCGTCATCCCGCCGGTCGACGGGCTCGTCATCACCGTCAAGGTCGGGGACACGCTCCAGAGCCTGGCCACGTCCTACAAGGTGAGCCCCGATGCCATCGTGGAGGCCAACGGCCTGAACGACCCGAACCTGATCGTCGGTCAGGTCCTCCTCGTGCCGGGCGCCAAGGGCGCCCCGCTGCCAGCGGTCGTCAAGGCGAAGGTCTCGACCACCCGCACCACCTCGAGCCGGAGCTACCCGCGGGTCACCGGCTGGGCCTGGCCGGTCCTCGCCGGCGGCTGGTACATCAGCCAGGGCTTCTCGTCGTACCATCCCGCGCTCGACGTCGCCGACAAGTACGGCACGCCCGTCGGGGCGCCCCATGCGGGACGCGTCATCCACGCCGGCTGGTACCAGGGTGGCGAGGGCTACACCGTCTGGATCGAGCTGAGCAACGGCATGGTCACCTGCGAGGAGCACCTCTCGGCGATCTATGTCTCGGTGGGCCAGACCGTCTACGGCGGCCAGTTGATCGGCCGGATCGGGATGTCGGGCAACGCGACCGGGCCGCACGTCCACTTCGAGATCTGGGTCGGCCAGCCTTGGATGCCGGGCTCGTACCGCGTCAACCCGATGAGGTACTACTGAGGCTCGGCCCCGGCGACGCACCACCTCGCGTGCAGCGCGCCCCCACCTGGCGCCTGCTGCCGGGGCTCCCGCCCCGCTGGCGCGGCGCAAGATAGGCCCAGATGTTCCTCGACCACGTTCGGATCTGGCTGCGCGCCGGCGACGGCGGCGACGGCGCGGCGACGTTCCGGCGTGAGGCCCACGTGCCTCGGGGCGGGCCTGATGGCGGGGACGGCGGACGCGGCGGCTCGATCCGCCTGCGGGTCGATCCGGGCCAGACGACCCTCCGCGACTTCCGGTTCAGGCATCACTTCCGGGCCGGCGCCGGGGGCCGCGGCGAGCGGGCGAAGCGCCACGGCCGCGCCGGCGCGGACCTGATCCTCGACGTCCCGCCCGGGACCGCGATCCACGATGACGCGACGGGCGCCCTGCTCGCCGACCTCGTCGCGACGGGTCAGTCCGTCGAGGTCGCTCGCGGCGGCCGCGGCGGCCTCGGCAACGTCCACTTCGCGACGTCGACCCACCAGGCACCGCGTCACGCCCAGAAGGGCGAGCCCGGCGAGGAGCGCTGGGTCCGCCTCGAGCTGCGCCTGATCGCCGACGTCGGGCTCGTCGGCCTGCCGAACGCCGGCAAGTCGACGCTGCTGGCCGCCCTGACCGCGGCGCGGCCCAAGATCGGCGACTACCCGTTCACGACCCTCGAACCGAACCTCGGGGTCCTCGATCTGCCCGACGGCCGGCGCCCGACGGTCGCCGACGTGCCGGGCCTCATCGAGGGCGCCAGCGAG
>DATEZX010000109.1:0-2900 GCA_035255225.1 Candidatus Limnocylindrales bacterium | reverse complement strand
ATTCGGGACGGCGTCGTCCTGGTCGGCGACCTCATGCAGGATCTCGCGGCCCGGGTCCTCGACGAGGTCAGGGATCCATCCATCCTGGGCTCGATCGCGGAGGGCCTCGGCGCGGCCGGCCGACGAGTCATCCTGGCTCCGGGCTCGTATCTGTTCGCGACGATCCATCGCCACGAGAATCGTGCACCCGACGCCATCGATCGCTGGGTGGCGCTTCTTCGCGACGCGGCTCGCCCTGACAGGCCGGTCATCCTTGCGCTCCACCCGGGAACGCGCCTCGCCCTCGGGCGACGAGGCGATGCGCTCGATCTCCTCGGGCGTGACGTCGTCGTCGTCGAGCCGCTCGGCTACCGGACGTCGCTGGCGCTCCAGCTCCACGCGGCGGCCGTCCTCACGGACTCTGGTGGCGTCCAGCGAGAGGCCGGCTGGTTAGGGGTTCCGTGCCTCGTCCTCCGCAGCACGACGGAGTGGCCGGAGTTGCTCGACGCCGCCGGAGGAACGGTTGCGACCGTCGGCCTCGACGGGCGCCGGGTCGCGGCGATCCTGGGCCGCGAAGCGCCCCGGGAGACGTCCGAGGACCGGGCCCGCCAGCGGGCCGCCGTCGTGCGGATCGAGCCGGCTGGTGTGGCGGAGACGATCGCCGAGGCGCTCCGCGCGGGGCCGACCTGATGGGCGGTCGCGGCCGCACGTGACAGATCGTCCGATCCCGCCGCTACCCCGGGAGCCCACCGTCACGCTCGTCGTCGCGATGCGAAACGAGGAAGCAGCCATCGAGCGTTGCATCCGCTCGCTCCTTGGCCAGAACTACCCGGCTGGGCGCCTCGAGATCCTCGTGTATGACGGCGAATCTGGCGACCGCTCGCCAACGATCGCCGAGGGCCTCCTGGCCGGTCGACACCTCTCGGCCGTGAGACGGAACCCCCGGCGGACGCAGGCGAGCTCCTGGAACCTGGGGATCGCAGCTGCGGTGGGCGACGTGATCGGGATCGTCAGCGGCCACGGCATCCTCGACGTCGACTACGTCAGCGCAGCGGTCGAGTGCCTCGCCAGGACCGGTGCGGACATGGTCGGCGGCCCCGTGCGGGCGATTGGGTCTGGCGCGGTCGGTGAGGCCATCGCACTCGCGGTCAGCACGCCATTTGGCGTCGGCGGGGCTCGATTCCGGTACCTCGATCGCGAGGAGCGAGTCGATACGGTGTTCATGGGCGTCTGCCGCGCCGAGACCTACCGTCGATATCGCTTCGACGAGACGATGGCTCGCAACCAGGACGATGAGCTGAGCTATCGGATCCTCGACGACGGCGGAACCATCATCTGCAGCCCGCAGATCCGAAGCACCTACCTGGCACGAGCCTCGCTCGGCACGCTCTGGACGCAGTATCAGGACTACGGGCATTGGAAGGTCCGCGTGGCCGAGTTGCACCCGTCGCAGGTGCGGTTCCGACACGTGGCGCCTTCGGTCTTCGTCGGAGGCCTGACCGCGCTGGCCGCGGCGTCGCTGGTCTGGCGGCCAGCCGCCCTGGGCCTCGTCGCGGCCCTCGCGAGCTACGGGGCGGCGATGGCCGTCCAGATCGCGGCGATCCGCCGACGAGCGGGGGCACCGACGCTCGCCTGCCTCCCGATCGTGTTCGTGGTGCTCCACGCCTCGTACGGGCTCGGCTTCCTGCGCGGCCTCCTCGAGCACCCCGTGCGCGCGAAGACCCTGGTCGCCGAGGTGAGCCGCAGCATCCTGGGCCGCGTCCGACGCTGAGACGGACATCCGCGTGAGCGCCCGATTCCGCGGTTCGCGCGACAGGGCACGCCTTGCCCCGCGGGATCACCGGACATGGGACCATACGAGCCCAGTGCGGATCGTGCACGTGAACGACCTCGCCTTCGTGGGCACGACCCTCGTTCGGACGATGCGGGGCCTCGGGGTCGACGCCGAGCTCGTCCGTCCATGGCGCCCCGGCGCAGGGCTGCCGTATCCGTGGAAGCTGGCGGCCCTACCCCTTCGGGCGGCGGCGATCGCCGCGGCGGGTCTGCGCCTCCGGGTCGAAGCACCGGACGTGGTCCATGTCCATTACGCCCGGCTGGGAATGTTCGGACCGCTCGCTGGTCGTCCGTACGTCCTTCACTGCCATGGCAGCGACGTCAGGGGTGTCCGTCCGGGGACGCTCTGGGGTCGTGAGATTGCCCCGTACCTCGCGGCCGCCCGAGTCGTGTACTACGCGACGCCTGACCTTGAGCCGGACGTGACCGCGTTCCGATCCGATGCGATCTTCCTGCCGAACCCGATCGAGATCCCTGCCGAGCGGCCGATGATTCACGGGCCGACGACCGACCTCCTCGTCGGGGTGCGGCTCGAGGCGATCAAGGGTGTCGACACGATCGCGGCCGTGCTTCGTCGAGTCGTCGCCGCGCGCCCAGGCACGACGATCACCATCGTGGACCAGGGAGCCGGCGTGGGCCTGGTTGCCGATGCCGCCGGCGGCCGGGCGCGCGTCATCCCGCCCGTTCCCCACGAGGCCATGGCCGCGCTCTTGCAGGACCATCGCATCGCCGTGGGCCAGTTCCGGGTTGGCGCGCTCGGGAACTTCGAGCTCGAGGCGCTTGCCGCCGGCACGCCTGTCGCAGCTTCCTTCCGCTACCCAGCCGCCTACGATGACCCGCCCCCGGTCATCAGCGGAGCCACGGCCGAGGCGGTGGCCGACGCGGTCATCGGGCTCCTGGACGACGAGCCCTCACGGGTCAAGCATGGCGAAGCCGGCCGAGCGTGGGTCTCCCGTCACCATGACCCGATCCGGATTGCGACCCGCCTGCTGGATACCTATCGGAGGATCCTCTCGGCCTCCCCGGAGCAAGACGGCGGCGTGACCTGAGGTCGGGCGAGCGACTGGCTGCGGGCTACGAGCCCGAGC
>DATEZX010000108.1:0-4049 GCA_035255225.1 Candidatus Limnocylindrales bacterium | reverse complement strand
GGCATCCTTCACGACCGGTAGCACCGGTGAGCCGAAGCTCGTCGTCCGAAGCCACGACGTGCTCCGGGCCCAGCACGTCGCACTGCAGCGACTGCGTAGCTTGCCCGGGGACGACGTCGACCTCGTCGGCCTGCCGGCGCTGGTCCTCCACAACCTCGCTGCGGGCGTGACCAGCGTCCTGCCGTCGGCGGACGTCGGCACATCGAGGTATGGCGCCACCCTTCGCGAGACGATCGTCCGTGCGCGGCCGACCTCGGCGGTCGGCTTTCCGCACCTCTTCGAATCGGCCGCCGAGGGCGCGGATCCCGGCGCGTTCGACTCCCTGCGCGCGATCCACGTCGGCGGCAGCCGCGTGAAGGGCGAGCTGGTCAGGGTCCTCGCCGGCCTGGCGCCAGGCGCTCGCCTCGGCGTCGTCTACGGCAGCACGGAGATCGAGCCGATCGCCGCGATCGAGGGCGAGCCCTATCTGGACGCGTTGGCCGGGAGCGACGCCGCGTCCGGGGTGTGCGTGGGCCGGCCGGTCGAAGGCCTGGAACTGCGGCTGGAGCCCGATGGCGGCGACGACCGCCCGTTCGGCGAGCGGCCCGGTGGGAGCATCGTCGTGCGAGGCCGGCACGCCGCGGCCCGTCCCGGCGAGTGGGTGAGGACGGGAGACGTCGGCTGGGTCGACGAGGACTCGCGGCTCTGGCTGCTCGGTCGTGCAGCGAACGCCGTGGGCGGGGTCCGCCCGTTCGAGGTCGAGCTCGCGCTCGAGCGGCTCGACTGGGTTCGTCACGCCTCGCTGACCCGGGTCGGTGAGGCTGGCACCCCTCGGCTGGCGCTGGCCGTGGAGCCGCGCGATCGCGGCGGCGCTTCTCGCGCCCGACAGGTGGCGGACGTCCGCGATCTCATCGCCGAGCACGGCTGGCCGGTCGACGAGGTGGTCGTCCGGTCGAGGCTGCCCAGGATCCGCGGCGACGCCGCGAAGCCGGACGTTGCAGGAGGTCGGCGGCGAGGGACCCACCTTCACGCGGCCGATTGACGCGGGGTGGCCACCCGTACAATCCGGGTCAGCGGACTGCGTCCCCGCGGGCCTCGACACGAGAAGGGAGTCGAATGCTCACGCTCCTGCTGACCTTCCTCCACATCACCGCGATGTTCACCGCCGTGATGGTCGCCTTCGGAAGCGGGCTGGTCATGCGGGTCGCCTACATGACCGGCCAGGTCGCGGCGATCCGCGGCGTGGGCATGGCCTCGGCCCGGCTCGGTCGGTTCATCCCGATCCTGTTCATCATCGGCGGGCTGCTGGGCCTGCTGACCGCGATCTACACGGGCGTCGATCTCCTCAGCCCGTGGCTCGTCATCGCCTACGTCCTGTTCACGATCGCGATGCTCATCGGGATCGTCGAGAACGCCCCGTGGGGTCGGCGCATGGGCGCGCTCCTGGCCCAGACGCCCGACGGCCCGCTGACCCCCGAGATCACGGCGATGTTCACCGACACCCGAGTCGTCGTCCTGACTGTCGTCGACTACCTCGTGGTCGTCCTGATCATCTTCGACATGGTGGTGAAGCCCTTCAGCTGAGCCGACCCCGGCAAGCCGCGGCGGGCCGGGGAGCATCGCTATCCTCGGGCGGTGATCGTCGGCGCTGTCCTCCTGCTGTTCGGGATCGCCCTGATCGTGATGAACCCGATCCTCGGCTTCATCCCGGGCGTCCTCCTGATCGTCCTCGGGATCGTGGCGTTGATCCTCGGCGGGCTGTTCCGGGGCGGCCTCGCGATCCTCCGCCTCGGCACGACGAAGACCTGCCCGGAATGCCGCAGCTCGATCCCCAGCGCCGCCACGGTCTGCCGCTATTGCGGATACCGATACAGGTAGGCACGCGAGGGCGGGTCTGACGCCCTAGCTGTCACAACCGGCGCCGACGATCCAGGCGTGATCGCCGACTACCGCCTCCTGATCAACCGGGACCTGCCCTTCATGCAGCGGGGCTGCAGCTCGAAGGTCGGGTTCGTGTCGCGCCGCGAGGCGAGGACCGCGGTGCGGCGAGGCCGTCACGGGAACCCGCAGCTCGATCCGTACCACTGCCGGTGGTGCGGCCTGTGGCACCTCGGTCACGCCCACCGGGTTGCCTGAGCGAGGGCCGCGATGACGCGCGCCGGCGCCGAGTGGGTCATCCAGGACCTCGAGACCGGCGTCTTCCTCGACGGGATCCCGGACGACCCCCTGGCCTCGACCAGCCGCGGCTGGGCGTGGCAGCGCCCCGACGAGCCCAGGCTGTGGCGGCTCCGGGATCGACGCGATCCCCCTGGTGTCCACTACCGGCTCGTGCAGGTCTTCGGCGGGCCAGCCATGGATCCGGACTGGTACGAGAACTCCGTCGAGAACCTCGACACCAGCGAGGGTTGACGCGAGACGAGCGAGGTCGAGTGGGCGCGGGACCGGGACGGCGCGCCTAGGTCGCCGCGTGGAGCTCCGCGAGGGCGCGGCGGGTGAGCGCCTCGTCCGACAGGATGTCGAGCGGCCGGTAGGTTCGGCCGGCGAGGTCGATCTGGCCGTCCATGAGCCAGGTGCGCATCGCGGCGCGGCGGGCGTCGGTCCAGGTCGGGTCCTCGAACAGGAAGTCACGGACCTCGCGCGCGAACCGGGCGACGAGGAAGAGCTGCTCGCGGTGGCGGATCGTCTGGCCGGTCCAGGCTCGGTCGAGGGTCTTGGCCGGCACGCCGGTGAGGGCCGTCATGAGGCGGCTCCGGGGCTTGACCCCGAAGACATCGACGATCGTCGCCATCGCGTCGCGGGCGCCGCCAGGGGTAGGACGCGAGAGCCGAAGGCCACCAACTGGGATTGTCACTTCGTTGTCAGTGTATGGTCACTCGGCGCCGACGGTCAACCGCTGGCGGGCAGTCAGGCTCGGTCGAGGTCACCCGGGCACGGCGCGTGACCCGGCAGGCGGCGCGTCGCGGGAGCCCGTCGGCCACAGGCTGACCGGGTCCCAGGAAGTAGAAGACCGAGTTCCAGTCGTTCGGGCAGGGCGAGCTCGGCACGACCAGGTGATCGCAGCCTCGCCGGATCAGGCGCGCCGCATAGGCGCGGGCGTCGCCGCACGGGGCGAGCCAGCGATCGAACGAGTCGCGCGACTGGGTCGCGCCGTCGAAGGTTCGCCCCGGGCCGGTCGCGGGCGGCTCGAACGACAACACGACGACCTCGGTGGCGGGCGGATCGCCGATCGCGACGAGGATCGAGCCGACGACCGAGCGCGGCGATCGTGCCAGGTGGCGGCGCTTCTCCTCGATCGCGACGGCGGCTCGATGGCTCGTGTAGAGCGTGTACTGGCCGGAGTCGTTCCATCGTCCCGGGACGGCTGGCAGCTCGAGCGGCGGCACGTGGGCCATCGGGTCGCCGGAGTCCCACCGACGGGCGCCGATGCAGCGGTAGACCCGGGCCACGCCCCCACCCTACCGGAGCCGCGGCGACGACGGGCGACGGGGGCCGTCAGCGGAGGCGCCGCGGATCGTCAGCGGGTGCGCCGCGGATCGTCAGCGGAGGCCCGACGTGTCGACGACCTCGAAGTCGGATCCGTCGAGCTGCTGCAATCCGTGGAGGTCGTCGTCGTTCCAGCCCGAGCTCGGGGCGCCGGTGACGTACCACGGCGAGCCGTTGTCGGCGAGGAGCATCCCGTAGCGCTTGAGGGCCAGGAGGATGACGCGGGCCTGCGGACCGAAGCTGCTGATGTCGACGCCGGCCTTCAGTCGGACTCTGAGGCCCATCGGCGGGTACGTCGCGCAGCTCCCGCTCCCGGCGTCGTGGCGGGCCGGGTAGATGTGACCGGCGCAGGTCCGCGGGGCGGTGAAGCGAAGGGCGTGCCGAATCGCGCCCGCGGCGACCTCCTCGTAGCGCGCCAGGCCGGGGAGGATCGGGAGCCCGGCGGCGTCGGCCGAGGTCCAGCCATCGGGCCGGAGGGCGTCGGAACGGAGGTTCCAGATCGCGCCCGAGCCGCCCGTCCAACCGGCGGTCGTGTGGACCGCGTCGAAGACCTCGTACAGGTCACAGCCTGCCGTGTCCCACAGGAT
>DATEZX010000107.1:0-3062 GCA_035255225.1 Candidatus Limnocylindrales bacterium | reverse complement strand
GAAGCGGCCCGGGACGCTCCCCTGCGGTGACCGCGAGGCGCTGACCCGGGCGGCCGCTCGGCTGGGGCGGCCGCTCGGCTCGATCGGCCTCGGGTTCTCGCTCCCGCCGCCGTGAGCACCCATGACCCGGGCCGGGTCGGGCGCCGCGGCGTTGCCCGAGCGCAGCGGCGTCGCCCTGGCCCTCTAGCCGATCAGCGCGGGCTCCGGAGGCGGCGCGACGTCGGCCGCGGCCTCGCGCTGGGCCTGCGGGCTCTCGACGTCGAGCAGGTAGCCGATGCCCTGGAACGTCCGGATCCGCCCGGGCTCGCCCGGCGCCGCGCCGAGCTTGCGGCGGACGCGGCTGACCCAGACGCGGAGGTACTGCAGGTCGTCGCGGTACTCGGGACCCCAGACCTTGGTCAGGAGCTCGGTGTGGAGGACGACCTTGCCGGCGTTCGCGGCGAGGTGCTGCAGGAGCAGCCACTCCGTCCGCGAGAGCTGGACGAGCTCGCCGTTGCGGGTGACCATCCGGCGCTCGAGGTCGATCTCGACGTCGTCGAACTTGAGGACGCCGGCTCCCGGCTCCGCGCCGCCCGAGCGGCGGATGACGGCTCGCACCCGAGCCGCCAGCTCGTCGGGGTGGAACGGCTTGGCGATGTAGTCGTCGGCCCCGAGGTCGAGGCCCTTCGCCTTGTCGGCCGTCGCGCCCTTCGCGGTGAGGAGGATCACGGGCACGGGCCGGCGCTCACGGAGCTGGCGCATGACCTCGATGCCATCGAGATCGGGCATGACGATGTCGAGCAGGACGATGTCCGGTCGGACCTCCTCGGCCTTCTGGAGGGCCTGCTCGCCGCCGTTGGCCGTGACGACGCGGAACCCCTCCTCCGAGAGGGCGATGGCGACGAGCTTCGTGATGCGCGGCTCGTCGTCGGCGACGAGCACGAGTGGCTGGGTCGACACGATGTCCTCCCTGAACGGGTGCTGAAGTTTGCGCTCGCGGGGCGGGGCCCTCAAGGCTCCGAGGGTGGGAGCCCGGAGACCCTGCCGCGGTCGGATCGTCACGATCCGTGCCAGCCCGACGCTCCGGCCGGGTATTGCAGAACCGTTTCAGGCGCATTACAACGTCCGGAGCGGCGCGGAGCCTTCGAGCGGCCCGCGCCCAGGCGTCACGTCGCTGCGACGTCCGCCCGGAACCGCGTGAGGTCGGACGGCGCGGATCGCGGGGTAGGCTGTGGTGCGGCGATGCCGGGTCCGCGACTGGCCATCGGGGTTGAGACCGCGCGCAGCCGGGCGCTCGCCGAGGAGGATCGCGTTCACCATGACGCACCACGCGACCGCCGCCAGCGCGGAGGCTCCGCCATGACCGCCGCGCCGCGCCGCCTTCGGATCGCCCAGGTCGCGCCCCCGCTGGAGCGGGTCCCACCGCTCGCCTACGGCGGCACCGAGCGGGTGCTCCACGAGCTGACCCTCGAGCTCCTCCGCCGCGGCCACGACGTCACCGTCTTCGCGAGCGGCGACTCCGAGGTCCCGTGTCGTCACGTCGTGACGGTGCCGGAGGCGCTCCGGCCGGCGGGCTCGAGCGACGACGTCGGGGCATGGTTCGCGACCACGGTCAGCGAGGTCCTCGCCTGCCAGACCGAGTTCGACGTCATCCACTCCCACCTCGAGTGGTGGAGCCTCCCGCTCGCGCGCTCGGCGAGCGTGCCGGTGGTATCGACCTTCCACGGGCGCCTCGACCTGCCGTACTCCCAGCGACTCCTCGCCGGCGCCGGCGAGGGGATCGTGGCGGTGAGCCGGCACCAGGCCTCTGCCCATCCGGACCTCCCGTGGACGGTCGTACACAACGGCCTGAGCCTTGAGGCCATGCCCTTCGGGACGCAGCGCTCGGACGCGTTCTGCTTCGTCGGTCGGGTGGACCCCGAGAAGGGCATCGTCGAGGCCATGGAGATCGCCCAGCTGACCGGACGGCAGGTCCGGATCGCGGCCAAGGTCGGCCATCTCGGGTACCAGCGCGCCTACTACGAGGGCGTCTTCATGCCGGCCCTCCGGAAGGCCGGGTCGAGCGTCGAGTACCTCGGCGAGCTCCGCCCCCCTGACCGAGACCGGTTGTTCGTGGAGAGCTACGCGACGCTCATGCCCGGGGCCTGGCCGGAGCCGTTCGGGCTCGTGGCGATCGAGTCGCTCGCCTGTGGGACACCGGTCGTCGCGCGTCGGGTCGGGGGCCTTCCCGAGATCATCCGCGAGGGCCTCGACGGGGTCTTCGGCGACGATCCCCGGGCGATGGCCTTCCTGAGCGACCGGCTCGCCGGTGTCGATCGAGCCGACATCCGGGAGCGAGTCGTCGAGCGCTTCTCGGCGGCGCGAATGGCGGATCGATACGAGGAGCTCTATGCGCGCCTGGTCCGCCGGCCACCTGGTGCCGCCGAGCGGGTCCGGGCGGCGCTGGCGTCGACCCGCGACCAGCTCGTCCCGCCCACCCGGGACGGCGGCGACGTGGAGCGCGATCGCCGTGACCGCGACGACCTCGGCGCCGAGGACGGTGCCGGCGTCGGCGCGGCAGTCGACGCGGCGCGCAGCCGTGCTCATCGCCGGCCTGCCGTCGGCATCCCGATCGGCAGCCCCGTGCCGGTCCCCGGTCGGGCCCGGGCGTCCGGCAGCGGCAGCTGATCCCGGGGCGGCCCAGAGCTCGCCGGCCACTGTCCTGAGCCGGGGCTCGGGCTGGGCTGCGATGGATCCGCAAGGCGCCGAGCGGCTCCGGGTACAGGCGCGCAAGCCGGCGCCGGGCATTGTCACGCGACCGACATGGTCGCCCCGGCCACCCATCCCGCGCCGTCGCTTCTCGAGCTGATGGAGGAGCTCGTCGCCACGATCGAGCTCCGTGACGCGAGCGATCCCGATGCCCCGGCCTGGGAGGCCGAGCGCCGTATCGCCCGGCTCGAGGCTGAGCTCGCGGCCTGCGTCCGGTCGGGGGAGGCCGAGAGGATCGACCAAGCCGGCCCGCCGGAGGAAGCCGCGGCGGGGGTCGTCTAAGGCCACTGGGGGTCGAGTCGCCGCCGGCCGCGACGAGGGGGTCGTGGCCGGCG
>DATEZX010000106.1:0-7299 GCA_035255225.1 Candidatus Limnocylindrales bacterium | reverse complement strand
GGAGTGGTGGAGATGAGGGGACTCGAACCCCTGACCCCCGCGATGCGAACGCGGTGCTCTCCCAGCTGAGCTACATCCCCACGCCCCGGGCAGTCTAGCAGCCGGGCCCAAGCCGACCCAATCCCGAGCCCGCCGAGGGCCTTGATTCATTCGAACGAATGTTCGATACTTCAGCCATGGCGGCACTCTCCCCCGACGTGACGGCGGCCCTGGCGACCCTCCGGACGAGGTGGGGCGCGGCCGCTCCGGCGCGATTCGGTGAGGCCGTTGGTGGCGTCGGCGAGGTCGTCGGGGCCCTCGCCACCGTGCCGCTCGAGGCCGCCGAGCGCGATCCCGGGGTCGACGGACCGCCGATCGGCCAGCCAGATCCGGCGCGAATCTTCTCGACCGGCTTCGGCGCCCTCGACGCGATCCTCGGCCCGGGTGGCCTGCCGCGGGGGATGGGCGTCTCGCTGCGGGGCGATCTGTCGAGCGGCCGAACGACGCTCGTCCTCCGCCTCGCCGCGGAAGCCCAGGCCGGGGGCGCGATCGTCGCCTGGCTGGACCTCGCGGCCGCGTTCGACCCGGTCGAAGCGGTCGCGCGGGGGATCAGGCCGGAATGGCTCGTCGTCGTGACCCCGGTCGACGTCGACGAGGGCCTCGCGATCGGCGGCGCCCTCCTCTCGAGCCGGACGGTCGACCTCCTGGTCATCGACCTCCCGCAGCGCCTCGACGCCCGGGCCGCGAAGGGGGGCGGCGTCGCCGACCGGCTCGGCCGGCTGGCAGCCCTCGCCCGCCGAGCCGGGATCAGCCTCGCGATCCTCGAGCCACCGGGTCTGGCCGCGGGCTTGAGCGGTGCGATCGGCGAGGCGACCGGAGTCCGGATGGAGCTGGCTCGGCGGTCGTGGATTCGGCTCGGACGCGACGTCGTCGGCCAGCGAACGGAGGTGGTCGTGGCCCGCAATCGGGCCGGCCCGCCGGGGAGGCGGGCGATCCTCCGGATCCTCTACGCCGACGGCGGCGAGCGAGATGCCTGCCTCCGTCACGACGACCTCCTCACTGAACTCATCGCCCCCATCCCAGTGCCCGGGACACGGACCGATGCGACTCCTCCATCTCTACCGCCCACATCTCCTCCTGGACCTCGCGAGGCAGCGCCTGCCCTCCGGCTCGTGGCCGGGAGGACAGCTGCCCTCCCCGGTGGTCCTCGGCGGCAAGCCGTGGACCGACGCGCCGGTCCTCGATGCCGACCCGGCAGCTCGGGCGCTCGGCGTCCGGCGCGGGATGCCGCTCGGCGCGGCACACCGGCTGGCGCCGGAGGCGACGTTCCTCGAGCCCGAGCCCGAGGCTGACCGGGCGGCCGCGGAGGCGGCCTTCGAGCGGCTGGCCGCATACAGCCCCGTGCTCGCGGGGACGTCCGACCCAGGGGAGGCGGCGTTCGGGCTGTTCGAGGCCCAGGTCGACGGGCTCGAGGCGCTCTGGGGCCCCGAGCCCCGGCTCGTCGCGACGGCGGTCGATGCCCTCGAGCCGCTCGTCGCCGGCCGCGCCAGGGCGGGAATCGCCGGCACCCGCTTCGCGGCGACCGTCGCCGCGGCGGCGGCCCGGCCCGGCGAGCTGATCAGCGTCCCGCCAGGCGACGAGGCGTCGTTCCTGGCCGCGCTCCCGACCACCCTCCTGACGCCCGACCTCGACGTCCGCGCCCGGCTGCGCCGCTTCGGGCTCCGCCGGATCGAGCAGGTCGCGGCGCTCCCGGCGTCGGCCCTCGTCGCCCGTTTCGGCGAGGAGGGAGCCCGGATCGGGCTGCGGGCCCGGGGCGAGGAGACCGACCCGTTCCGGCCGCGCCGCGCCCCCGAGCGGCTGCAGCTCGGCTTGCCGATCGAGCCCGCGGTCGCCGAGCTCGAGGCCGTGCGCTTCGTCCTTCGGCGGCTCGCGACCGCCCTCGCGGCCAGTCTCGCGACGCGCGGTCTGGCTGCGACCCACGGCCGCCTCAGCCTGTCGCTCGACCTGGCCTTCGCGAGGCCCGGCCTGCCCCGAGAGACCCTCGCCGAGGTCCGCTTCCCGGAGCCGACGGCCGATGCCGAGGCGATCGAGCGGCTGCTGCTCGCCCGCCTCGAGCGCGAGCCGCCGCCGGCGCCCGTGAGCCGCCTCGAGCTCGAGCTGTCCGGCGCCTCGCCCGCGACCGGCCAGCAGCTGCCGCTGTTCGTGCCCCAGGCGCTCCACGGCACCCGGCTCGCCTGGCAGCTCGCGCGCCTGGCCCTGACCTATGGCGACGACCGGATCCGACGCATCGAGCTGGCCGATCCTGACGCCCCACTCCCGGAGCGCCGCTGGCGCTGGAGCGCTGCCGCGCGATGACCCGGCTGGCGCGATGACCCGACTCATGCGCTCCCACCCGCCGATCGGGGTGGAGGTCAGCGACGGACGACTCGTGGCGATTGCCTGGGCCGGCCGACGCGAGCCCGTCGAGGTCTGCAACCACTGGCGGGTCGAGGAGTCGTGGTGGCGGGACCCGATCGCCCGCGACTACTACAAGGTCGTCGGCGCCCGCTGGCTGGCGCTGGTCTACTTCGATCGCATCGCCGGGACCTGGCACCTCGAGCGCCTGTACGACTGAGGCGCGCGCCGGTCCGACCGAGGGGCGAGCCGGCACGACCGAGGCGCGAGCCGGTCGACGATCAGCTGCCCGGTCGGGCCACCACGACGATCCAGATGATGAAAGCCACCAGCACGGCCGACAGCACGACCGCACCGACGATGTCGCGGAGCCGAGGCCTCATCTCGCCGAGTCGCCCTCAATCGAAGGGGCAGGCCGCCCCGTACAGGACCGTCACCGTGATCGAGCCGCCGAACGGCGTGACCGAGACCTGGGCGGCGCAGCCGGCCCCTCCCGTGGCCGAGACCGTGTAGCCGCCGTCCTCGAGTGGCCCGCCGACCGAGACACTGTAGCCCGCCGCCCCGAGCGCCGAGCGATCGAACGACATCACACCCTCGATCGTCCGTGTGCCGGCATCGGTCGAATGCGACCGACGGGTAGAGGAGGACCCCGCCGCCCCCAGAAGCGGCGGGGTCCTGTCGCTGGTCGTGGCCCGCTCACCAGGCCGTTCGACCGCCACGTCCCGGGTATTGCACCGAGGACGCTGTGGAGTGTGGGTCAGGCACCGTTCGCCGCGAGCACCGCCGGAAGGAGAACGAGGATCAGGAGTGTTGCGATCAGGAGCATCGCAACAGTCCTCGTCGCGACGACGGCCAGGCTGCGGAGGTCCGGTCCCACGGCCATCTGACGCCACGTCTCCGGCTCGTGTTGCGTGGTCAATCCTAGAACGTTTGTTCTATACTGGACGGTCCCAACGACGCGATCGGACGACCGTCCCTGGACCTGCTGAACGATGCCGGCGACCTACGCGGAGCTCCACTGCCACACGAACTTCTCGTTCCTCGACGGCGCCTCGCCGGCCGAGGACCTCGTCGAGCGAGCGGCCGAGCTCGAGATGCCGGCGCTCGCTGTCACCGACCACGACGGCCTGTACGGAGTCGTCCGGTTCGCGTTGGCCGCCGAGGCAGCCGGCATCCACCCGGTCCTGGGGGTAGAGGTCGAGCTGGCCGACGCGGCGGTGGCGGATCCCCACGCCATCGTCGTACCAGCACGCAGGCTGGCTCGTCCGGCCGCCCGCCGGATCGAGCCCGTCCGGCCCTCGGACGAGGCGCCGGTCGAGGAGGGGCTGCCACGCCGCCCTCGACCCGAGCGGGCTCGGTTGCCCGGTCAGCGGCGGGTCGTGAAGGAGGACCTCCGGGGGGTCGGGGAGCGGCAGCGTGGCCCGCACCTGGTGCTGCTCGCCCGCGACGGGTCGGGCTATCGGAGCCTGTGCCGGCTGCTCTCCCGCGCGAATCTCGATGGGACCAAGCGGGTCCCACGGCTCCGCCAGGCGCTCCTCGCCGAGCACGCGGAGGGACTCGTCGCGCTCTCGGGCTGCCGCGACGGCGAGATCGCGCGGCGCCTCCGGGTCGGCGATCGGGAGGGCGCCGCGGCCGTGGCGCGCCACTACGCGAGACTGTTCGGTGGGGCCCGGGGCGGGGGCGACGTCGCGACGAGCGGCTTCTTCCTGGAGCTGTCCCACCACCTGCTGCCCGACGACGACTGGCTCGTGGCCGAGACCGTGGCCCTCGCCGACGAGCTCGGCCTGCCGGCCGTCGTGACCAATGACGTCCACTACGCCCGGGCCGAGGATCGCGAGCTCGGCGACGTCCTGACCGCGATCTTCCACGGCCGGACGCTCGACACCCTGGGCGACCTCCGACGTCCCGACGGCGAGTCGTTCCTCAAGTCGGCGGCCGAGATGGCGGCGCTTCCGTCGGGCGATCCGGCCTCAGCCGATGAGCGGACCGCCCGGGCCTGGCGCGAGGGGATCGCCACCGCCGGCGAGCTGGCGGCTACGTGCTCGGTCGACCTCGGGTTCGAGCGGTACCGCTTCCCGGGCTTTCCCGTCCCCAATGGCGAGACGCCGTTCAGCTATCTCTCGGAGCTGTGCTGGGAGGGTGCCCGGCGGCGCTACCACCCGATGACCCCCGCGGTCGTCAACCGCCTCGCCCACGAGCTCGGCGTCATCGAGCGGGCCGGGCTCGCGGAGTTCTTCCTGATCTGCTGGGACCTGATGCGGTTCGCGCGGGAGCAGCGGATCCCGGCGCAGGGTCGAGGCAGCGCGACGAGCTCGATCGTGTCCTACACGCTCGGGATCAGCCGGGTCGAGCCGATCGCCCACAACCTCCTGTTCGAGCGGTTCATCAACGAGGGTCGGACGACCTATCCGGACGTCGACATCGACTTCAGCTCCGAGCGCCGGGAAGAGGTCATCCAGTACGTCTACCGGCGCTACGGCCCGGAGCACACGGGGATGGTCTGCAACCTCGTCACGTACCGGGCTCGATCGGCGGTGCGCGAGGTCGGCTACGCGCTCGGCTTCCCGCGACCGCTGGTGGACCGCGTGGCCAAGGCACTCGAGACGTACGACAGCGTCATGGTCCGGCGCGACCTCGAGGCGGACGGCGGCTTCGCCGAGTTCTTTCGCCGCCCAGGCGAGACCGAGCCGCCCGAGGCTGCCGCTGCCACCAGGACCGGCGAGCGCGGCCTGACCGACGCGATGGGCCAGCTGAACCACCTCCGCGGCGGCCGCTTCCACCCGGGCCCGGTCGCGGAGCCTGGGGAGGCGGCGGGGGGGGACCGGGAGGCGGCGGTGGGCGAGGAGCTCGTCGATGGCATGGGCCAGCTCAACAGACGCATCCCGCTCGTCGGCAAGATCCCGCCCTGGCGCCAACCTCCCAAGCCCGTCGATCCCGCCGCGCCGCGGCCGTTCGCCTGGCTCGCCGAGGGTGATCCCGCGGATGGCGGAGCGGCCCCGAGCGCGTCAGGGATGTGGGAAGGGGCACCGAACTCGCCGCCCGCGATCCGGCCGGGGCGGAGCGGCGACGACGAGGGTGGTCCAGGCGACACGCCGGCGAGCGTCGCGTGGCTGCGGGCTGGTCGCGGGACTGGCTACGACCGTGATGCGGGCGGCTACAGCGCGGCGCCGGGCGGGCTGGCGCCGAGGATGCTGGAGAGCGCGCAGGGGATGGTCGACGGACGGGCGATCGATCCCGAGAGTGGGGCGCTGGCGCCGCCGAGCCGGCGGACGGATCGGGTAGCCGGAAGGAGCGCACCTGCGATCGGCTCTCCGAGGTCCGAGGCGGAGCTCGCGAGTCGCGAGAGCGACGAGCCGCGCGCCATCGGCCCGAGGACTCGAGCGACGGATCGGCTCGGGCGGCCGAACCATTGGGACCCGCCAGCCCCGCCGCCGGCAACGCTGGGTCGCGGCGACTCGGGGTTGGCACGCCCGGAGCCGCACAGCTCGGTGGCGCGGGTCGAGCCGGAGCCAGCACCGCAGCCGCGTGGCGGCAGCACCGTGGGCCTGTCCGACTGGGAGCGCTGGCTCGAGTTCTGCGCCCGCATCGACGGCTTCCCGCGGCACCTGAGCATCCACTCCGGCGGGATGCTCGTGACCGCCGCGCCGCTCATCGACATCGCGCCGCTCGAGCGGGCGACGATGAAGGATCGAGTCGTCGTCCAGTTCGACAAGCGCGACGTCGAGACGCTCAAGCTCATCAAGCTCGACCTGCTCGGCCTTGGGATGCTGGCCGCGATCGACGAGACGATCCAGCTGATCGAGCACGACTGTGCGACCTGCGTCGTCCTCGATGCGATCCCGGAGCAGATCCCGGAGGTCTTCGACATGGTCCGGGCCGCCGACACCGTCGGGGTCTTCCAGATCGAGAGCCGGGCCCAGATGCAGACCCTGCCGAAGTCACGGCCGCAGACACTCGACGACCTCGTCGTCGAGGTCGCGATCATCCGGCCAGGCCCGATCCAGGGCAATGCCGTCCATCCGTTCCTCCGGCGGAAGCAGGGCCTCGAACCGGTGACGTATCTCCATCCGAGCCTCGAGCCGGTGCTTCGCGACTCGATGGGCGTGATCCTCTACCAGGAGCAGGTCATGCGGATCGCCATCGAGGTCGCAGGCTTCAGCCCGGCCGAGAGCGACGGCTTCCGGCGAGCCATGGGCACCTGGCGCTCGACCCGCGAGATGGAGAAGCTCCACCGGCGATTCCACGACGGCTGCCTGCGCCAGCCGGGCATGACCGAGGAGATCGCCGAGGAGCTTTTCCGGCAGGTCTCGGCGTTCGCGTCGTTCGGGTTCGCGAAGTCGCACGCCGCGGCGTTCGCAAGGACCGCCTACGAGTCGGCGTTCCTGAAGCTCTTCTACCCGGCCCAGTTCCTCGTCGGGCTGATCAACGCCCAGCCGATGGGCTTCTACCCCGTCGAGGTCCTCGTCAACGACGCCAAGCGCCACGGCGTCAACGTCCTGCCGGTCGACCTCAACGCCTCGAGCTGGCGAACGACGACGGAGTGGGTCGGGGAGCCCGGGCCCATCGTCGACTCGCCCGCGTGCGTCGTGCCGGGCGACGACGCGCGGCGGAAGTGGGCCGCCGAGAGCGCGATCGGCTGGGGCGTCAGGCTCGGGCTGCACCTCGTGAAGGGGATCGGGGAGCAGCACCAGGAGCTCCTCGACCGGGAGCTGGAGCGAGGGCCCTACGCGTCGCTGGCCGATGTCGTGGAGCGCACCGGATTGCCGGAGGAGACGATCGAGCGGCTGATCCGGACCGGGGCGCTCGACTCGCTCGGGCGGCCGCGGCGCGAGCTCCTGTGGCAGCTCCGTGAAGTCGCGGGGTCGGCACGGGGCCGCGTGGACGGCAGGGTCACGGGTCCGCCAGCTGGAAAGCGCGGACGCGGAC
>DATEZX010000105.1:0-22643 GCA_035255225.1 Candidatus Limnocylindrales bacterium | reverse complement strand
TACCAGCCGTTCGAGGTCTCCGGCGACGATCCGCCGGTCGTTCACCAGCAGCTCGCCGCGATCCTCGACGAGATCGTCGAGGCGATCCAGTCGATCCAGCGCGCAGCCCGCGGCGGTCGGGGCCCGACCGCTCGGCCCCGCTGGCCGATGCTGATCCTCCGGACCCCGAAGGGCTGGACCGGACCGGCCTCGGTCGACGGCAAGCCGACCGAGGGCTCGTGGCGATCCCACCAGGTCCCGCTGGCCGACGTCCGCGCCGACCCGGCGCACCTGCGCCAGCTCGAGGACTGGCTTCGCTCGTACCGTCCGGAGGAGCTGTTCGACGCGAGCGGTGGGCTGATCGATGAGCTTGCGGCGCTCCCGCCACGAGCCCATCGCCGGATGAGCGCCAACCCGCACGCGAACGGCGGTCTCCTCGTCCACGACCTCGAGCTGCCCGAGTTCCGCGACTACGCCGTCGCCGTCGACCAGGCCGGTGCGACGACCGCGGAGGCGACCCGCGTCCTCGGGGGCTTCCTGCGGGACGTGATGAGGGCCAACGGCCAGACGTTTCGGGTGTTCGGCCCGGACGAGACCACCTCGAACCGCCTCGATGCCGTCCTGGAGGCGACCAACCGGACGTGGGTCGCCGAGCGCCTGCCGACCGACGACCACCTCGCCCCTGACGGCCGGGTCATGGAGGTCCTGTCGGAGCACCTCTGCCAGGGCTGGCTCGAGGGCTATCTCCTGACCGGGCGGCACGGCCTCTTCAACTGCTACGAGGCCTTCATCCACATCGTCGACTCGATGTTCAATCAGCACGCCAAGTGGCTCAAGACGATCCGCGAGATCGAATGGCGACCGCCGATCGCATCGCTCAACTACCTGCTGAGCAGCCACGTCTGGCGGCACGACCACAACGGCTTCAGCCACCAGGACCCGGGGTTCATCGACCACGTCGTCAACAAGAAGGCCGAGGTCATCCGGGTCTACCTGCCGCCCGATGCGAACTGCCTCCTGTCGGTCGCCGACCACTGCCTGCGCAGCCGGAACTACGTCAACGTCATCGTCGCCGGCAAGCAGCCCGCGCCGCAGTGGCTGGCCATGGACGACGCGATCCTCCACTGCACGCGGGGCCTCGGGATCTGGGAGTTCGCCTCGAACGACGAGGGCGGCGAGCCGGACGTCGTCATGGCCTGCGCCGGCGACGTCCCGACCCTCGAGACCCTCGCCGCGGTGGCGCTGCTCCGGAAGCACCTGCCCGAGCTCAGGGTGAGGGTCGTCAACGTCGTCGACCTCATGCGCCTCCAGCCGCCCTCGGAGCATCCGCACGGGATGTCGGACGCCGAGTTCGATGGCCTGTTCACGACGGGCCGCCCGGTCGTCTTCGCCTACCACGGCTATCCGTGGCTCATCCACCGCCTGACGTACCGGCGGACCAACCACGCCAACCTCCACGTCCGCGGCTACAAGGAGGAGGGCACGACGACGACGCCGTTCGACATGGCAATGCTCAACGACCTCGATCGCTACCACCTCGTCATGGACGTCATCGACCGCGTGCCGGGCCTCGAATCGCGGGCCGGGCACGTTCGCCAGCTGATGGTCGACTCGCGCCTCCGTGCCCGCGCCTGGACCCGCGACCACGGCGAGGACATCCCCGAGGTCGCGGACTGGGCCTGGCCGGGCTGACCGTGGCCGGCCTCGGCTGACCGCAGGCATCGAGTCGGCGGTGCGGATCCTCGTCGTCAACGCGGGCTCGAGCAGCCTCAAGCTGCGGCTGCTCGACGACCGGGATGCGATCGTCGGGTCGGCCGACCTCCGGGCCCCGCGCGGTGAGGCGGATGCCGGTCTCGTGGGCGAGGCGATCGAGGGCTTCGGTGGCCGCGGGTCCGTCGATGCCGTCGGGCATCGGATCGTCCACGGCGGGACGGAGTTCTCCGGGCCGGTGCTGATCGATGCCGGGGTCGAGGCCCGGTTGGCGGCGCTGTCGGACCTCGCGCCGCTCCACCAGCCGACGTCGCTGGCCGCGCTCGCGGCCGTGCGAGCGGCCGTGCCCGACGCACCCGCCGTCGCGTCCTTCGACACGGCCTTCCACGCGACGATCCCCCCGGCGGCGGCGACCTACGCCCTGCCAGCCGAGTGGCGGAAGCGGTGGGGCCTTCGGCGCTACGGCTTCCATGGCCTGTCCCACGCCTACGCCTCCCGGCGTGCGGCCCAGCTGCTCGGTCTGTCGCCCGACGGGCTCCGGCTCGTCACCTGCCATCTCGGCGCCGGGGCCTCGCTGGCCGCGGTTCACGACGGCCGCTCGGTCGACACGACCATGGGCTTCACGCCGCTCGAGGGGCTGGTCATGGCGACCCGATCGGGGAGCGTCGATCCCGGGCTCGTCCTGTGGCTCGAAGAGCACGTCGGGACACCGCCGGCCGAGCTCGCGGCCACCCTGGAACACCGGTCCGGCCTGCTCGGGCTGGCCGGCACGGAGGACATGCGCGAGCTCCTCGGCCGCGTGGCTGCCGGAGACCCCGAGGCTGCGCTCGCGCTGGGTGTGTACCTCCACCGGCTCCGGGCCGCGATCGCGGCCATGGCCGCGGCGATGGGCGGTCTCGATGGTCTCGTGTTCACCGGCGGGGTCGGTGAGAACTCGCCCGACGTCCGGGCCCGCGCGGTGGCGGGCCTCGGCTTCCTCGGCATCACGGTCGAGGCCGCCCGGAATGCGTCCGGCGGCGAGGACCGCGAGATCGGCGGCACGGGGCGGGTCCGCGTGCTCGTCGTTCGCGCCCGCGAGGACCTGGAGATCGCCCGCCAGGTGCGGGAAGTCCTGCGCGGGGCCGGGAGCTGAGGACCGACGCGGAGTGCTCCCAGGGAGCCCATCTGGCCCGGCGGACCTGATCCCGCCGGGCGCCGAGCGTCAGGCTCCCGTCACGGCGAACCAGGCACCGCCCGGGCTCGTCACGAACACGATCGGCGCGAGACAGGGCGAGGGCAACGAGACATCCGCCTCGATCTCGGCGTTCCCGCCACCGCCCGACGCCGGTCCGGTCGTGGCCGGGAAGGGATCGGTGAGGACGTTACTGAAGGTGCCGTCCGACCGGACGCAGCTGACGAGTCCGCGGAACGAGGCGATCGGGTTGCTTCCGGCGTTCGGCCCGGCGGCGAGCACCAAGCCGGTGACCTTGATCTCGAGATGGCCGGAGGTGGAGAGCTCGCCCCGGCCCGAGGTGAGCATCCACGGCAGGCCACCGCCGTTGACGCCGCGGAGCGGGCTCGCCGACTGCGTCCCGGTGAGGCTCGACGGCAGGCTGGCCATCGTGCCGAACTCGAGGAGATTGGGAGCGCGCTGCGCCGAGACGACCTGGGCGCCGAGCGCGAGCGCCAACGTCGCGCCGCCGACGGCTGCGAGCCTGGACCATCTGCGTTCCATCTGCCGGCTCCTCCTGTGCCGCGCCCGCCTGGTGGGCGCGTCTGATGCAGGAGGGGATACGATCGCCGCGGGCACTCGGATCGCAGGGCGATTGGCGTCGCGCCGGCCGGCCCCGGCCCGGCCGGCCCCGGCGCCGCCGGACTACGTTGTGGCGGCGACCCCCGCCGCGGCGTTGAAGCCGGCCTCGAAGGCCGCGAGGTCGGCCTCGAGGATCTGCGGGCGCTTCTTCGAGACGATCGCCTCGATCGCCGCCCGCAGCGCGACCGGCCGGACGAGGCCCCGTCGCGCCAGCAGGGCGCCGAGGGCGACGACGCTCACCAGCTTGTCGTCGCCGGCGGTCTTGGCGATCTGCGTGCACGGCACCCGGACGACCTCGATGTCGGCCCGCGTCGGCTCGGCCTCGATGAGCGAGGTGTTGATCACGAGCAGGCCGCCGGGCGCGACGATCGGCTCGAACCTGGCGAGCGACGGCGGGTTGAGGGCCACGACCGCGTCGGCGTGGTCGACGACCGGCGAGCCGATCTCGGTGTCGCCCAGGATGACCGTGCAGGACGCGGTTCCGCCCCGCATCTCGGGGCCGTAGGACGGGATCCAGAGGACCTCCTGGCCCTCCGTCATCGCGGCCCGAGCGAGGACGGTGCCGGCGAACAGGATGCCCTGGCCGCCGAAGCCGGCGATGATCGTCGAGCGCTCCATCCCTCAGCCCTCCGTCGCCGAGGCAGGCGCCGCCGAGGCAGGCGCCGACGAGGCAGGCGCCGCCGCGGTCGTGGTCGTGACGGGTCCGCTCTTCAGGCGGTCGACGAGGACGCCGATCGGGTACGTCTCGGCGACCTCGGCCAGGTGGGCCATCGACTCGGGAGCCGTCATGCCCCAGCCGACCGGGCAGGTCGAGAGGACTTCGACGATCGAATAGCCGCCGCCAGCGAGCTGGATCTGCATCGCCCGCTTGATCATCGCCTTGGTCTTGCCGATCGACGACGGGTCGATGATCGTCCCTCGGGCGGCGTACGAGACTCCCGGGAGGATCGCCAGCATCTCGGTGATCGGCACCGGGAAGCCGTGGAGGCCCGACTCGCGGCCGAGCGGGCTGGACGTCGACTTCTGGCCGAGCAGCGTCGTCGGCGCCATCTGGCCGCCGGTCATGCCGTAGATGCCGTTGTTGACGAAGACCGTCGTGATCCGCTCGCCGCGGGCAGCCGCGTGGACGACCTCGCCGGTGCCGATCGCCGCGAGGTCGCCGTCGCCCTGGTAGGCCAGCACGAACTTCTCGGGATTGGTCCGCCGGACGCCGGTCGCGACAGCCGGGGCGCGACCGTGCGGGCACTCGATCCAGTCGACCCGGATGTAGTCGTAGGCGAAGACCGAGCAGCCGACCGGGGCGACGGCGATCGTCTGCTCGCGCAGGCCGAGCTCGTCGAGGAGCTCGGCGATGAGGCGGTGGATGATCCCGTGCCCACAGCCGGGGCAGTAGTGGGTGCTCTTCTCGGCCAGCGACTCGGGCCGCTGGTAGAGGATCCGCCGCGCGGCGGCCGGTGGCGGCGTTCCCGAGGCCGGCGTTCCCGGGCCCGAGGGCACGATCGGTCGCTCGGTGAGGGTCATCGCCAGACCTCCGTCAGGACGTCCGCAATGTCGATATCGACGAGGTCGTCGAGGAGCTCGGCGGCATGGCGGCCGCCGGCCGCCGAGGAGCTGGGCGCCGGGTGGGGACGTCGTGGTCGCCGGGCGCGGGGCGCGCCGCTCCCGCCGGACGGGACCGGTTCGGTGATGGCCCACAGCTCGCGGAGCTGGTCCAGGACGGCGCCGGGCGAGGGGACCATGCCGCCCATCCGGCCGTGGAACGCCACCGGCGTGAGGCCCTCGACGGCGAGCCTGACGTCCTCGACCATCTGCCCGGCCGACAGCTCGACGACGAGGATCGCTCGGACACGGCCGGCGACCTCCCGGAGGGCCTGGGCCGGGAACGGCCACAGCGTGATCGGCCGGAACAGGCCGGCCCGGAGGCCGCCGTTGCGGGCTCGCTGGATCGCGGTCCGGGCGACCCGCGCGGCCGTCCCGTACGCGACGATCGCGATCTCGGCGTCGTGGAGGGCTTCGCCGGCCCACCGGACCTCGTGGGCCTCGATCTCGCGGAACTTCGCCTGGAGCTCGAGGTTGTGGCGCTCGAGGTTCTCGGGCAGGAGGTCGAGGGACTTGACGACGCGGGGCTCGTGATCGCTCGCGCCGATCGCGATCCAGTCGTTGGCGGGTCGCGGCGGGGTCCGGTACTGCGGCACGACCGGCTCCATTGCCTGGCCGAGCGCGCCGTCGGCGAGGATCGCGACCGGGGTCCGATAGCGCTCGGCGATCTCGAAGGCGTCGGCGACGAGGGCCATCGCCTCGGCGATGGAAGCGGGCGCGAGGCACGGGACCTTGTAATCGCCATGGCCGTGGCCCTTGACGAGCTGGAGGTAGTCGCTCTGCGAGGGCCCGATCGAGCCGAGGCCGGGGCCGCCTCGCATGACGTCGATCAGGACCACCGGGACCTGCTGGCCGGCCATGTAGCTCATGCCCTCGGCCATGAGCGAGATGCCCGGCGACGACGAGCTGACGAGGACGCGCTTCCCGGTCGCCGCGGCGCCGAGCGCCATGTTGATCGCCCCGAGCTCGCTCTCGGCCTGGATGAACACCCGGCCGAGCTCCGGCATCCGGCGGGCCATCCACTCGAGGAGCTCGGCCTGGGGCGTGATCGGGTAGCCGAAATAGGCGTCGCAACCGGCCTGGATCGCGGCCTCGGCCATGGCCTCGTTGCCCTTCCAGAGCACGCGCTCCGGCGTGGTGGACGGGAGGCCGGGCTCGTTCTGGGCCGTGCGGTACGCCGGCGGCGCGTCGGGTGGCAGGGTGGCGGTCATTGGCGGGCCGCCTTTCGCGGCGCGTAGATGGTGAAGACGACGTCGGGGCAGACCCGGGCGCAGATGACGCAGCTCGTGCAGCCGGCCGGGTCCGTCAGCCGGACAGGGTGGTAGCCGAGCCGGTTCACGACGCGCTCGTCGAGCTCCAGGACGTGATGTGGGCAGGCCGTGATGCAGAGCTCACAGCCCTTGCAGCGCTCGCTCGCGATGTCGAGCGGCGACCAGTCGTCGGACAGGCCGACAGCAGGGGCCGGAGCGGCGGACGTGACCGCCGGTCCCTCGATCGTGGCTTGGATGGTCATCCGGGGGCGCACCTCCGAGCGAAGCCTCCGCTGGGGCCGCTCCGCCGGGCAGGGCCGGATGGCGCGACGCTGGCGGGCGCTCTGGCCCCCGCCGAGGTCCGCGCGGCTCTCGCGCCGCCGCGCCGCGACGCCGAGAGTGGCCTCATGAGCGACACGTCCCCTCGCCGCGGCGCCCCTCGCGGACGACCCCCATGTGCCTGACCGCTCCGGCGCGCCTCATCTCGGCCGAGGACGGGATCGGGATCGTCGAGGTCGGCGGCCGGCGGCGCCGGGCGTCGCTCCTCCTCGTGCCCGACGCGGCGCCCGGCGACTGGCTCCTGGTGGGTGCCGGCAACGCCCTCCGGCGCCTCGACCCGACCGAGGCCCAGGAGCTGACCGACCTCATCGCGGCGGCCACGGCGGCCGCCGGCTCGATGCCCCCGACTGGAGGCCCACGATGATCCGCCGCCTCGCCCGCCGCGAGCTCCCCGCCACCCTCGGGTGGGGGATCGGGCTCGCCGTCGTCGCAGCCGCCATCAGCGGCGTCTCGATCTTCCTGAACGGCTATGCGGTGCGACAGCTGCCCGACGCCGCGGTCTACACGACCGTGAAGAACGGCATCGCGACGGTCATCCTCGTGGCCCTGGCGGCCGCGACCCTGCGGCCGGCAGGGGTCCGGGCGATCCCGCGACGCGATTGGGGCTGGCTGGCGCTGATCGGCGTCGTCGGCGGCAGCGTGCCGTTCGTGCTGTTCTTCACCGGCCTCGCCGAGGCCAGTGCGCCGTCGGCCGCGTTCATCCAGAAGACGCTCTTCGTGTGGGTCGCCGTCCTGGCGGTGCCGTTGCTCGGCGAACGCCTGGGCTGGCTCCAGGTGGCCGGCCTCGGAGTCCTCATCGCCGGGCAGGCCCTCATCCTCCAGCCGGCCGGGATCGTCTGGGGCACCGGCGAGACCCTGATCGCCGCCGCGACCCTGCTGTGGGCGGTCGAGACCATCGTCATCGCTCGCGTCCTCCGACGAGTGCCGGGCCAGGTCGTGGCCTCCGCCCGCCTCGGGATCGGGCTCGTCGTCCTCGTCGGCTACCTCATCGCCACCGGCCGGCTGTCGATCGTCGCGGGACTGGGCGTCGAGCAGTGGCGCTGGGCGCTCATCACCGGCGTCCTCCTCGCCGGCTACGTCGCGACGTGGTTCGGGGCCCTCCGCCGGGCGCCGGCGAGCGCCGTGACCGCGATCCTCGTCCTCGGTGCGCCGGTCACCGCCGCCCTGGCCGCCGTCCAGGCGGGCGGAGTCGCCATGAGTCCGTCCCTCGGCGGACAGACGCTCGTCCTCGCGGCGGGCGCCGGCCTTGCGGCGCTTGCGCTGCGCGGCGGCGCGCCCGGGCGGGAGCCCACGGCGGAGCCGGCGACCGCATCGACGAGGCTCTGAGCGGCCCGGCGCCGGCAGCACGATGGACGGAGTGAGCGAGTCCCTCACTGCGCGGGTCGCCGCCGAGGTCGCGGCCCCCGGATCGTGGGATCGCCCGGTCCTCGCCGCGAGCGGTCCGATCCGCTTCGCGAGGTATGCCTACGGTCCCAACCGGCTCGGCTACTGCGGCCCGGACGAGGCGGCCGAGCTGTTCGAGCAGGCGACGGCGGGACGAGGCGGCTCGGAGGCCGATGACCACCGGCTGCGAGCCCTCGAGGGTCAGTTCGAGGGGGCCTATCCGTACCTCGAGCTGATCGCCCGCGCCAACGGCATCGCGGATCCGCTCGACGCCAGCGTCGTGGAGGCGTACTGGCTGGGTAGCCCGCTGGCGGCCAACGTTCGGGCGGCCGACCTGGGGCCCTCGCTCGAGGCGCGCTTCCGGCCCCGGCTCCGGGCCGACGCCTGGCGCTGGCTCTCGACGACTCCCGCCGCGGGGTCGGTACCGGTCCACGCCTTCCATGTCCTGGACGTCTTCCCCAAGGTCGGCCTGATGCGGACAGGGGAGATCGACCGGGCGCTCGAGGTCATGGACGCCTGCCGGATCCGGTGGGGCCGGGTGCTCGAGGTCGACGGCGACTGGCTGGTCGTCGCGAGCGTGCCGCTCGAGCTGGTCGAAGGCCGGCTGCGGTTGGGCGAGCCGCAACCCGAGCGGATTCGCGGCTGGTTGGGTGGCACCGGCTTCGTCGATGACCTCCGTCCCGGTGACGTCGTCTCGATCCACTGGGACTGGGCCTGCGAGCGGCTCGACCGCCGGCACCTCGCGGCGCTGCGGCACTGGACCGTCCGCGAGCTCGAGATCGCCAACCGCACGATCTGACGCGGCCCTCGCGCCGGCGCAGCAGCGCTGCCACACGGACACGCGGTCCCGGCGATGGGCCGAATGGCCCATCCGCGGGAGTCCGTGCCGGGGCGGGACACGGGACCGATGGCACTCATGCGCAGATGCGCATGGGAAGAGGATGAGCCCATGGACGAGATCACGAGCCTCCAGGCCGAGGTCCTCAAGGTGCTGAGCAGTCCCAAGCGCCTCGAGATCCTCCACCGCCTGGCCGAGGAGCCGATGGAAGTCGGCCGCCTCGCCGCCGAGCTGGGCATTCCCCAGCCGAATGTCTCCCAGCACCTCGCGGTCCTGCGGTCGGCCGGCCTCGTGGAGGCCACCCGCGACGGCCGCGAGATCACGTACCGCCTTACCGACCCCGAGGTGATCGTCGCGTGCGATGTCATGCGCGGCGTGCTCGAGCGGCGGCTCGGCCGCCTCGCCCGGCTCGCCGACAACGCCCGCATGACCGACCTCCTCGTGCCAGTGAGCTGAAGGGATCGCAGACATGGACGAACCGATCAACCTGGTCCTCTTCTCCGGGACCGACGACAAGCTCCAGGCCGCGGCGGTCCTGACCGCTGGTGCGGCCGCCCTCGGCAAGCCGGTCAACGTCTTCCTCCAGTACTGGGCGCTCGACGCCTTCCGGCGCGAACGGATCGATCGTGACCACGGGCTCGCCCCCGAGGCGGGCGCCGAGGGCCGCGTTCACGTCGAGGCCCTCCGCGATGCCGGCCAGGTCAGTTGGGCGGAGACCTTCCGCCAGGCCAAGGAGCTGGGCACGGTCGACATCCAGGCCTGCTCCCTGTCGATGGACCTCCTCGGCATCGAGGAGGCGAACCTCGACTCGCTGGTCGACGGCGTCGAGGGCGTGACCGCCTTCTACCTCAACGCCGGCAACGGCCAGGTCGTCTTCATCTAGGCGTCCGCCGGGACAAGGAGTCGCCAGACATGACCACTCTCGAGATCGCGGCCCAGGTGGACGCCCGCGGCCTGTCCTGCCCCATGCCGATCGTCCGCACCGCGCAGGGCATCAAGCCCCTGCAGCCCGGCGCCATCATCGAGGTCCTGACGACCGATCCCGGCTCGCAGAAGGACTTCGTCGCGTGGTGCCGCTCGACCGGCAACGAGCTCGTCGAGCAGTCCGTCGACGGGGCGGTCTACCGCTTCGTCATCCGCCGCAAGTGAGGCACGGAGCCATGACCCTGACCGTCGAACGACCCACCGAGACAGTTCCGGCGAGCCCGGTCGGGACCGAGCTCGACGCCCTGGCCGCGGCCATCGCCGACGTCGAGGGCCTGCCGGAGACCGCCCCGCAGCCGATCGAGGCGGCCAAGACCGAGCTGCACAACCTCGTGATCATCAACTACAGCGGTGAGCTCGAGAAGACGTGGGCGGCGATGCTCCTTGCCTCGACCGCGGGCGCCATGGGCATGCAGTGCAAGGTCTTCATCACCTTCTGGGGCTTCCAGAACGTGATCAAGGATTCGAAGCGGATCACCGGCCGCAACTGGATGCAGAAGATGATGTCGGTCCTCCAGCGGCCCGGCATCAGCCACCGCAAGCTCTCGAAGATGGACTTCCTCGGCATGGGTCCGTGGATGGTCTATCGGCTCGCGAAGCAGTACAAGGACGCGACGCCCAAGGAGCTCATGGAGATCGCCCAGTCGCTGGGCGTCGAGTTCATCCCCTGCCAGATGACGATGGATCTGTTCGGGATCCAGCGCACCGATCTCATCGATGGCATGGGTGAGCCGGTTGGCGCCGCGACGGTCCTCGGCCTCATCCAGGAGGGCTGGACACCGCTGTTCATCTGATCGATCGGCTGCACCGATCCGGCTCGCCCGGCCCGCCGGGCACGGCCCCAAGCGGGCCGGGCGAGCATCACACCAGAAGGGACGAACCTGCCATGCTCGAAACGCCAGCCGCACCGACCGCCACGCCCACTGTGAGCCGAACGATCGACGCTCGCGGCAGCTTCTGCCCCGGCCCGTTGATGGAGCTCATCCGCGGCATCCGCGAGGCCCAGGTCGGCGACGTCATCGCCGTCCTGTCGTCGGACAAGGGCTCGAAGATCGACATCCCGAAGTGGATCGAGAAGGCGGGCCACAGGCTCATCGCGGTCGAGAGCCTCGAGGGCTACGACCGGATCGTGGTCGAGAAGGCGCGGTGACCCGATGAAGCGCGTCGTCATCCTCGGTGGCGGTGTCGGAGGGACGCTGACCGCGAACCTCCTGGCCCGCCGCCTGCGCCCCAGGATGGAGCGCGGTGACATCGAGGTCACCGTCGTCGACCCGAACGCGGCGCACGTCTACCAGCCGGGGTTCATGTACATCGCGATGGGCGGCGAGCGCGAGGAGAAGCTTCGGAAGCCGGAGCGGTCCCTGCTCGACAAGCGCGTCCGGCTCGTCATCGACGAGGCAACGCGCGTCGACGAGGCGACCCAGACGGTCGTCCTCAAGGGCGGCGCGATCCTGCCGTACGACGAGCTCGTCCTCGCGACCGGTTCGCAGATCGTGCCCGAGGCGGTCGAGCACTTCACGCAGGAGGCGCATCACTTCTACACGCCGGAAGCCGCCCGGAAGCTGCGGGCCGCGCTCGACGCCTTCACCGGCGGCCGGGTCGTCGTCGGCATCGCCTCGATGCCGTACAAGTGCCCGCCGGCGCCACTCGAGGTCGCCTTCCTCATCGAGGCCGAGCTGCGCGAGCGCGGCCTCCGTGGCAAGAGCGAGATCCACTACTGCTCGCCCATCGGGCGGGCGTTCACGATCGAGTCCGTGTCCGAGATGGCCACGCCGATCCTCGCCGAGAAGGGCATCGAGCTCCACACGTTCTTCAACGTCGAGGCGATCGACCCGGAGCGGAAGGTCGTCCAGAGCCTCGAGGGCGAGGAGCTCGGCTACGACCTCCTGGTCCTCGTGCCGCCGCACCGCGGCGCGCCGTTCCTCGTCGAGTCGGGCCTCGCGCCGGCCCCCGGCGGCTGGCTGCCGACCGACCGGTTCACGCTCCGCGTCGGCGGCCGGCCGAACGTCTTCGCCCTGGGCGACGCGACCGACCTGCCGCTATCCAAGGCCGGCTCGACCGCGCACTTCGAGGCGCCTGTTGTCGTCGAGGGCGTCGTCGCCGGGCTCGAGCACCGCGAACCCGCCGGCAAGCACGCCGCCTACGAGGGCAACGTCATGTGCTTCTTCGAGGTCGGCGACGGCAAGGGCACGCTGCTGCGCTTCGACTACGACCACCCGCCGAAACCGCCCAAGCCGAACGTCTTCTGGCACCTGGGCAAGATCGTCTTCAACAAGACCTACTTCCACACCGTCCCGAAGGGCCGCGTGTAGCGGTCTCGGCGGGCCTCCGCTCACACCGGCGGGCCTCCGCTCACACCGGCGGCGGCCGGCCGCGGTTTGGACCGCGGCGCTCCCTACAATCGAGGGCGATGGCAGGCCGAGTGTTCCGCCGCACGCTCGATCCGAGCCCGCCGGTCGCGGTTCGGGCCGAGGGTGCGACGATCTGGGACGCCGACGGCAAGGCGTACCTCGACGCGGCGGGCGGAGCGATCGTCGTCGGGATCGGGCACGGTCGCCGATCCGTCGCCGAGGTCATGGCGAAGCAGGCAGGGGCGATCGCGTTCGCCCACGGCAGCGCGTTCACCAGCGAGCCCCTCGAGCGATACGCCGATGCTGTCGGGCGCCACCTGCCGATGCCCGACCCGGCGATCTACCCCGTCGCGGGTGGCTCCGAGGCCATGGAGACGGCCCTCAAGATGGCCCGGGCCTACCACCTCGCCCGCGGCGAGAGGGACCGCTGGATCGTCATCGCCCGCTGGGGCAGCTACCACGGCAACACCCTCGGGGCCCTCGACCTCAGCGGGCGGAAGCCGCTCCGCCGGCCCTACGAGGCGTGGCTCGGGCGGTTCCGCCATGTCAGCGCGGCGTATCCATACCGCGCCGGCGAGCCGAGCGCCAACGCCCTCGGCACGACCGAGGACCTGGCCGAGGAGCTCGAGCGCACGATCGCCGCGGCAGGTCCGGGGACGGTGGCCGCGTTCGTCGGGGAGCCGATCGTCGGAGCCACGCTCGGCGCCGTCGCGCCCCCCGCGGGCTACTGGCCGGCGATCGCCGAGGTCTGCCGCCGGCACGGCGTGCTGCTCGTCGCCGACGAGGTCATGACCGGCTTCGGACGGACGGGGCGCTGGTTCGGCATCGACCACTCGGAGGTCCAGCCGGACATCCTCGTCGCCGCGAAGGGTTCGACCTCGGGCTACACGCCCTTCGGCTTCGCCGCGGCGAGTGGCGAGGTCCACGACGCGATCATGGGCGGCGGCGGCTTCGTCCACGGCTTCACCTACTCCCACCACGTGGTCGGCTCGGCCGTGGCCGCGGAGGTGCTGCGGATCCTCGAGGCCGAGGCCCTCGTCGACGCCAGCGCCACAAAGGGCGAGCGCCTCCGGGCGATGCTCCAGTCGGCGCTCGGCGACCACCCGCACGTCGGCGACATCCGGGTCCACGGCCTGTTCGCGGGCCTCGAGCTGGTGGCCGATCGCGAGACGCGCGAGCCCTTCGCGAGGAGCGAGAAGGTCGCGGAGCGGATCGTTCGGGGCGCCCGAGGCAAGGGCCTCCTCGTCTATTCGGGGACCGGAATGGCCGATGGCACGAACGGCGACGCGATCCTCCTCGGGCCGCCGTTCATCGTCACCGACGACGAGCTGGCGACGATCGTCGAGCGGCTCGCCGAGGCGATCGGCCAGGTGACGGCCGGTCAGCCCGCCGGAGCCGCGCCCTGAGCGATCCCGCCAGCCGCAGGATCCAGGCGGTCGCCTTCGACGTCGGCGAGACGCTGTTCGACGAGACCCGGGCGTGGGGCCTGTGGGCGGACTGGCTCGGCGTGCCACCGTTCACCCTGTTCGGGGTCCTCGGTGAGGTCGTCGAGCGGGGCGAGAACCACCGCCGGGCGTTCGAGATCGTCAGGCCCGGCATCGACCTCGACGCCGAGTCGGCCCGGAAGGACGCCGCGGGACTCGAGTATCGCCTCGATCGCCAGGATCTCTACCCCGACGCCCTGCCGGCGCTGCGCGATCTGCGGGACGCCGGCTACCGCCTGGCGGTGGCGGCGAACCAACCGGTCTCGACCGAGGACGTCATCGGCCGCCTCGACGTCGAGTTCGATGTCATCGCCTCATCGACGCGCTGGGGCGTCGCCAAGCCCGAGCCGGCGTTCTTCGAGCGACTGAGCCGCGAGCTCCGCCTCCCGCCCCAGGCGATCGCCTACGTCGGAGATCGCGTCGACTACGACATCCGGCCGGTGGCGGCCGCCGGGATGACCGCGATCCACGTTCGGCGCGGGCCGTGGGGCTTCTCGCACGCGGCGTCGGCGCTCGCCGCCGGCGCGGCCGCCCAGATCGACTCGCTGGCCCAGCTGCCGGACGTCCTCGCCCGCCTGGGCTGAGACCGGCGGCGCGGCTATCGCCGGCCGTGTGGCTATCGCCGGCCGTGTGGCTCCGCGCCCGCCGCGGCTAGCGACGGCCGCGCGAGATCAGGACGACGCCCAGGATCACGAGCAGGAGCGGCAACGTCAGGTCCGCCAGGTCGGGCAGGGTCATCTCGGACGCACCGACGGCGAGGAGGACGAGGCCGAACACGAGCTGCCAGCCCCAGCCGCCCCGGCTCACGGCGCGAACGACGGCGATGAATAGGAACGCCACCCCGTAGGCGACCGTCCCGAGGCCAGCCAGCGACCGTTGGGTCACGCCCTCGATGAGGCCCGGGACGGCGGCCGCTGTGAGGAGCGCGCCGGCGTACAGCGAGAACGACGAGCGCCGCAGGAGCCAGACGACGAGGAACGCCAGGCCGGCGGCCAGGACGACGACGTTCCCGAGATCGCGGTACTGGGGCGCCAGCTGCTCGAAGATCAGCAGCCCGCCCAGGATCAGCAGGAAGACCCCGACCCACGGAACCTGCGGGCGGCGATCCTCGTCGCGGCCCCAGTCCCAGCCGTAGACCCTGATCGGACCCTGGTCGTACGTCACGGACCGGACCTCCTCTGTCGCGTCGATGAACCGGCGCGCTATGCCGGCTGGGCTGGCGCAGGCGACGCCCCGCGCTCCAGATCGTCGCCGCTCCGGCTCGCGGCGTCCAGATCGTCCTCGTCCTCGACGTGGCTGAAGCCGAGGCGCTCGGCCAGCCGGCCGAGGACCCCGGGGGCCCACCAGTTCCAGCGACCGAGCAGGCGCATCGTGGCGGGGACCAGGAGGACCCGGATGACGGTCGCATCGAGGGCCACCGCGAGGGCCATCCCGACGCCGATGCTCTTGATCGTGACCGTGTCGGCGAGGGCAAAGGCCGCGAAGACCGTGACCATGATCAGCGCCGCGCCCGTGATGACGCCGGCTGTCCGGGCGAGGCCCTCGGCGACGGCGGCGACGTTGTCGCCGGTTCGGCGCCACGCTTCCTGGACCCGCGACAGGAGCAGGACCTCGTAGTCCATCGAGAGGCCGATGAGGGTCGCGAACATGATCACCGGGTTGCCGGCAATCGTGTAGCCGAGCGGCTGGAAGCCAAGGACGGAGGAGAGGTTGCCGTCCTGGAAGATCCAGACGAGGGCGCCGAAGCTCGCCGACAGAGACAGCAGCGTCATGACCACGGCCTTGACCGGGATCGTCACGGAGCCGAACAGCAGGAACAGGATCAGCGCCGAGGCGAGGAGGGTGGTCCCGATCGCCCACGGCATCGACGCGGTCTGGCCCTGCAGGAAGTCCTCGCCGGTCGCCGCGGCCCCGCCGACCTGGACCCGGCTGACGCCGTCGCCGGGTTGGAGGGCCCGGACGCGGGGGATGACCGACGTCCCCTCGGGCGCGGTGGCCTTGAGCGGGCTGATGGCGTCGAGCTGGACGGTCGCGCCGCGGATGTACGCCGCCTTGAGCTGGGCGATGCCGGCCGCCAGCTGGGTCGGCAGCGAGCCGGGCGGGGCGTTGTACGCCTGTGCAACCTGCTCGGGCGTCATCGGGTGGCCCGTCGCAGGGTCGGTGATCGCAAATGGACCCTCGACGCGGTCGACCCCCTCGACAGCGGCAAGACGGTCCGCATAGGCCATGACGGCGCCGATCGACGCCGGATCGGTCGGCGACGCCGTCGTGTCCAGGAGGACGACGATCGGGTTCGTCTCGCCGGCGCGGAACTCCGTGTTGAGCGCGACCCACGCGTCGCGGCTGGGCACGCCGGCTGGGTAGACGGTGGCGTCCGGGACGCCCTGCTCGAGGTGGAAGAACGGCGACCCGAGGACGAACAGCAACGCCAGGACCGGGACGATCACGGCCCACGGCCGGCGCATGACGCCGTGGGCGACGCGTTCCCAGCGAGAGGCCTGGACGCCCGCATCGCCGCGTCCCACGCCGAGCCGGCGTCGGAGGCCCTCGATCGAGACCGCGTTGATCCGCGGCCCGAGCATCCCCAGGACTGCCGGCAGGAAGGTGAGCGCGTACCCGACCGATGCCACGACGACGATCGAGCCGCCGAGGCCAATCGAGCTGAGGCCGGTGGCCCGGAACCACAACAGGCCGGACAGGCCGATCGCGACCGCGATCCCGGAGAACAGCACCGCCTTGCCCGAGGTGGCCACCGCTCGCTCCACCGCCTGCTCGACCGTCCGGCCTCGGGCCAGCTCCTCGCGGAATCGGCTCGTGATGAACAGCGAGTAATCGATCGCCAGGGCGAGGCCGAGCATCGTCGCGATGTTCAGGACGTAGATGCTCATGCTCGTCTGGCGGGCCGCGAGGTCGATCAGGCCGAGCGCCGTCGGGATGGCGAGGCCGGCGACGAGGAGGGGCATGCCAGCCGAGATGAGCGAGCCGAAGACGAGCAGCAGGACGAGGGCCGCGATCGGGAGCGACACCTGCTCCGCCCGGGCGAGATCCTGCTCCGAGATCCGGGCCGAGTCCTGCTGGATCGGCCCGAAGCCGGTGAGCGTGGCCGTGTAGCCGCTCGGCGGTGCGAGCGCCGCCTTGACCGGATCGACGACGGCGATCGACTGGTCCTCGGCCATGTCGAGGTTGATCAGGACATACGCGGCATGGCGGTCGATGCTGATGAACTGGGCGCTGTGTGTCTCGGCGTAGCCGGTGACGCCGGTCACGCCGCCGACCTTCAGGACCGGGGCGACGGCGGTCGCGATGGCGCCCTGGAACGCGGGCGAGGTCGCGTCGACGTTCGGGTCGGAGGATCGGAAGAGCGCGACGAAGGCCGCGCGCCCGGCGCCGAAGTCTCGTTCCAGCCGGTCCGAGACCTGGGCCGACTCCGAGGCGGGGTCGAGCCAGCCACCGGATGACAGGCGGCTGGAGGTATCGGTCGCGAGGCTGCCCACGCCGGCGGCCAGCAGGATCGCGATGCCGACGACCCACCGGCGGCGGCGGTAGACGAAGGCCCCCCAGCGGCTGAACACGAGGGCCGAGCCTAGCCGATGCAGGGAATCTCGGCCGTCCGCTGGATGCCCCCGCGCGGGCAGCCACAGGGCGACGCCGCGACGCGTGCCGGCCACTGCATCGCCTGCTTCGGCGTGCCATCGGCGCCGCGTAGACTCCGGCCATGGCCCACGCCCAGACGGTCCTCGGGCCGATCGACCCGGCCGCGCTCGGGTTCACCCTGCCCCACGAGCACACCGCCATCGCCCTGTGGCACGTGCCGAATCGCTGGGACTACTGGGAGCTCACCGCGGACGAGCCGGTCATCACGGCCGAGCTGGCCCGCTACCGCGACCTCGGTGGCCGGACCCTGGTCGACGTCACGCCTGCCGGCGTCGGGCGAGACGCCGCGTGGCTCGTCCGACTGGCCCGCGCGACCGGCCTCAACCTCGTCATCTCGGCCGGCTGGTATCGCGACGCCTACTACCCGCCGACGCTCGACGTCGACCGGCGCTCGGTCGACTCATTGGCCGACGAGCTCGTCGCCGAGATCGAGGTCGGGCTCCCGGTCGCCGGCCAGGCGGAGCCCGTCCGGCCGGGGATCATCGGCGAGATCGGGACGGACAAGCCGTGGCTCACCGCCCGGGAGGAGCGCGTCCATCGCGCCGTTGCCCGGGCCGCTCGCCGGACCGGCCTCGCGATCACGACGCACGCGGTCATGTCGCCGGTCGGGCTCGCCCAGCTCGACGTCTTCGAGGCGGAGGGCGTCGACCCGGGCCGGGTCGTCATCGGCCATGCCGACTCGTATCCGATCCCCGAGCACTGGCTGGAGATCGTCCGCCGCGGCGCGAGCCTCGAGCTCGACTTCCTCGGCATGAGCTTCACCCCGATGGAGCGGCACGGCGAGCCCCGGATCGTCGACCTGCTGCTGGACCTGCTGTCACGCGGCCATGACGACCGCGTGCTCCTCAGCCAGGACGTCTGCCACAACCAGCAGCTCCGCCACTACGAGGGCAACGGCTACACGTACCTCCAGGAGACGTTCCTGCCACGCCTCCGGGCACGGGGCGTCAGTGACGCGGAGATCGAGCGGCTCACCGTCGCGAACCCGCGCCGCATCCTGACGATCGGGTAGCGGCCCGGACGTCCGTCAGGCGCGGACGTCCGTCAGGCGCTCGCGAGCGTCGCCTCGAGCGAGACCTCGACGTTGCCCTTGATGGCCTGCGAGATCGGGCAGTTCTCCTTGGCGTCGTCGGCCAGGCGCTCGAACGTCGCCGCGTCGATGCCCGGCACGTCGCCCCTGACCGTGAGCTTCGAGGTCGTGACCTTCCAGCCGCCCGAGGCGTTGTCGAACGTCACCTCGGCTCGGACGTCGAGCTGCGTCGCCGGGGTGCCGTTCTTGGCGAGCCGCGACGAGAGGGCCATCGAGAAGCAGCTGGCGTGGGCCGCGGCCAGCAGCTCCTCGGGGCTCGTCCGGCCCTCGTGGGCGCTCGTCCGCGAGGCCCAGCTGACCGGCAGGCGCGAGACCGCGCCGCTCGACAGGTAGGTGATCATCCCGGCGCCCTCGGTCAGGGAGCCGTTCCAGACGACGCTGGCGTGGCGGATCTCGGCCATGGCTTCGGGCTCCTCGGGACCTGGGCTACGGGTGGGCCTCGATGTCGAGGCTCAGTGGCGGGGCTCGGCGGCGGACTCGCGGTCGGCGTCCGACGTCCGGGCTCGGCCATGCTCCCACAGGCGCCCCCTTCGCGCCGCGGAAAGGGATCGACCGCCGGCGGGAGGACCGGCGGTCGATCGGGTGAGCGGGCGGCCGTCGTGCAGCGGCGGTGCCACGCGGATTGGGTGGTAATGCCCCAGCGGGGTCAGTGGGTCGTGGCGGAGGCCTCCATCGGCTCATCGCTCGGCGCCTTCGGCTCGCGTCCGAGCATGACCATGAACCTGCCGAACAGGTAGGCGGCGCTCACGGCGAAGAGGCCGAGGCTGAGCCACAGGATCGGCCAGGCCCAGGCATTGACCGTGCCCGCGTCGGCGTTGGCCGCCGAAAGCGCATCCGGCGTCCAGTCGAGGCCCACCCCGGCCAGCGCACTGACCTGGTCGGCGGACTCGAGGCCATAGACCTGCGGGACGATGTACAGGACCGAGGCCACGACGAGCAGGATCGAGAAGATCCGGTACGCCGCAGCGTCGTCGTCCACGTCCCGGGTGAGCTTCACGATCAGGGCCCAGAACAGGGCGACGACCGCGAGCGGCGCCGTCAACGGCAGGCCGAGACCGATGTACAGGTTCGGCATCAGGAAGATGGTGCTGAGGGTGAACACCACGAGAAGGAGCGCGTCGCGGACCAGGACGTAGCTGAGCCACCACACGTCGGCCCCGAACCGGAGCGTCAGACTACCGAGAAACCGGACGATGTACGGCCGGGCGAAGTGCATGCTCAGCGCGAAGGCCCATAGCAGCGGCAGCGCGCCGGCCACCGAGAAGACCATCCATGCCGAGCCGCCCGAGGTGAGGGCCTGGGCGAGTTCGTCGCCAGTCATCGCGCGCTCCTATGCCTGTGCCTGGCCGCGGCTCGGGCGGTTGACCGCCTGCCGCAGGTTGTAGATGACGGCCACGAGACCGAGGGCGCCGGCCAGCCAGCCGCTGATGTAGCAGAGCGGCATCGCGAGCGGCAGGTTCTGGGAGCTCACGAGGATGCTCGCCAGCGACCTGGCGGTCGGATCGTCGACGTTCGTGAGCTGCACGCCGAGGATGTACGGGACGATGTACAGGGTCGCGCCGAGCGCCAGCAGGAGCGCCTGGTAGCGGTACCAGCGAGCCTCGTCACCCGGCCGCATGAGCTTGATGACGACGACCGCGAAGGCGCACACCGCGGCGAGGCCGCCGGTGACCGGCAGGTCCTGGCCGCCGACGACGTCCGGGTAGAAGAAGATGAACCCGCCGATGAACAGGTTCAGCGTCAGCAGGTCGCGCAGCGCCACGTACAGGATCCACCACAGGTCGGCGCCCAGGCGGAGCGTGAACTTGTGAAGGTTCGCGACCATGTACGGCCTGGCGATGTGGAGCGCGAAGGCCAGCAGCCACAGCGCGACGAGCGCCGCGGCGATCGTGCCTTCGACGAACGTCTCGCCGAAGTCGAAGAACCCCGTGACCTGGTCAGGCGTCATCGCGCTCCTCCTGCAAGGGAACCCGTGGGGGACGTCGCCGGCGGCGGCGCCGGGGTCGGTTGGCGACCCGGTCCGTCGGCGGGACCTCGACCGGCCGTCACCTCGACGGTCGGACAGGCGTAGATGGCATCGCAACGGAAGCACCGCGAGGCCTCGGCCCGCGCGGCGGCCTCGCCAAACCCGGGGTGGTCGGTCGCGAGCGTCGCCCGGTCGAGGACCGGCAGTGGCTGCCGAGCGCGCGGCCGCTCCGCGATGTCGAGGGTCAGGCTCGGCTCCGGCGCGGTCCGGTAGCGGACCTCGCGGAGGATCGAAGCCTCGCCGTTCGGGACGCCGGCGAGGAACTCGTGGATCGCGCCCGCGGCCCGGCGGCCAGAGGCGACGGCGTCGATGATCGTCTTCGGCCCGGACACGACGTCGCCGCCGGCGAACACGCCGGCCCGCCCGGTCGCCGAGGTTCGTGGATCGGCGACGATGCCGGCCCAGGCGCTGACCTCGATGCCGGTGCCGGGCGGCAGGATCGACGGGTCCGGCTCCTCGCCGATGGCCACGAGGATGGTGGTCACGGCCAGCTCGGCCTCGCTGCCCTCGACCGGCTGCCATGCGCCGCCGGCGCCCGTCGGCGCCTGGCGCGACGTTCGCACGGCGGCGGCGCGGCCGTCGCGCGCGACGACCTCGGTGACGATCGTCGTCGGGGCGATCGCGATGCCCTCGTGTTCGGCGGCCTCGATCTCCTCGTGCTGGGCCGGCATGTCGCCCCGCTCGCGGCGGTAGAGGACCGTGACGTGGGCCGCGCCGCGGCGGATCGCCGAGCGGGCCGCGTCCATGGCGGTGCTGCCGCCGCCGACCACGACGACCTCGCCGGACAGCCGGACGCTCTCGCCGAGGTTGACGCGCTTGAGGAAGACCGTCGCCGGGACCACGCCGGGGAGCTCGTCGCCCGGAACTCCGAGGCGGCGGCTGCGAGGCGCGCCGGTCGACAGGAAGACGGCCTTGAAGCCCTCTCGCTCGAGGTCCGAGAGCTGGAAGTCGCGGCCCATCGCGGTGTCGAGGCGCAACTCGACGCCGAGGTCGACGATCCGATCGATGTCGGCCCGCAGGGTCTCGCGCGGCAGCCGGTAGTCCGGGATGCCGATGGCCATCATCCCGCCGGGCACGGGCATCGCCTCGAAGACCGTCACCCCGTAGCCGAGACGGGCGAGGTAGTAGGCCGCGGACATCCCGGCCGGGCCGCCACCCACGATCGCGACCCGCTCGGGCCGCCTGGCCGCCGGCTTCGGGATCGGCGGAAGGGTGCCGCGCTCGGCCGCGAACCGCTTCAGCGTCCGGATCGCGATCGGCTCGTCCAGGACGCCGCGGCGGCAGACGGCCTCGCAGGGGGCGGTGCAGATGTAGCCGCAGACCGAGGCGAACGGGTTGACCTCGGCGGCGACGGCGTAGGCGTCGTCGAAGCGACCCTCGGCGAGGAGCCCGACGTAGCGACCGGCGTCGGTGCCGGCCGGGCATCCCGCCTGGCAGGGGGCGGCCGGCTCGACCGTGTCCATCGGTCGCATCGACCGCCACACCTGCCAGCTCGCGGGACGCTCGCGAGTGCGCCACGCCTCCAGGCCGTCGAAGGGGGACACCTTCGTCGGCTTCAGCGCCTCCCGCGTGGCGGTGGAGAGCGGGATCCAGGCGCCCTCGGAGACCTCGATCGGTCGGCTGATGGGTCCCTGGCGCGGCGCGAGCGGCGTCGGGCCAGAGGCGCTCGAGAGGGTCATGACCTCGACCGGGCACTCGCGGATGCAGATGCTGCAGCCGATGCACTCGCCGACCTGGACGGGGTACTCCATCATCCAGGGCAGGGGTCCGCCGCCGCCCGCGGCCTCGACGCCGGGAACCCTCGGCCGGTTCATGTCGAGGGCCTGCACCGGACAGACGTCCATGCAGATCCCGCAGTTGATGCAGTTCCCGGTGTCGATGTCGATGCGGTAGCCCATCCAGACCTCCTCGGACTTGGGCGATCGTCGGGGCCGCCGTGGCGGGGCGGAATACGCGTCGGGACGGGTCTCCCGGCGCTCGAATGGGTAGGGGAGCGGGCCGACTGGCCCGGGCCGAGTGGCGAGGGCCGGACCGAGATGGACGTCCGGGCCGAGTGGCGAGGGCCGGACCGAGATGGACGTCAGGGCGGGTGGCGACGGGCGGCCGACTGGCGACGCTGCTGCGCGAGGCCGTCGCGCGGCCCGCGAACGGTGAAGCCCTGGCT
>DATEZX010000104.1:0-7814 GCA_035255225.1 Candidatus Limnocylindrales bacterium | reverse complement strand
GATCCCGTAGACCATCGTGTAGCCGAGCGCGATCAGGGCATAGATCGCGCCGAGCGTCATCGCGTTGATGAACTGCGGGAAGCCCAGCAGCAGGAACGACGCGACGAGCGCGACGACGACGATCGCGATCGGCCGCAGGCTCCGCGCGCGGGGACTCAGGGTCGCCGCCATGGCTCGCATCGCTCGGCCGCCGGGACCTCCGAATGCTGGGAGTTGGAGAGAGAGGCCGGGATTAGCGAGAGGCCGGGGAGCGGTGCTCCCCGGCCTCTCGCGCTGGACGCTCTAGGAGCCCGCGGGTGCCGCGGACGCGTTCGGGTCGGTGAAGGCCTGCTGCTTCACCCAGGTCCAACCGCCCTTGCCGCCGTTCAGGGTCATGTCGACCTTGTAGAACGACATGTAGGGCGCGGTCGTGTCGCCGTTCGCGTCGAACGACACCTTCCCGATGACCGTGTCGAAGTTGTTCCCGGCAGCGATCGTGTTGGCGCGAACGAACTCGCGGATATCCGCCAGGCTCGTCTTGCCGGCCGCGATCGCGGCCTTGGCGCCGGCGATGATCACCTGCGCGCAGGCGTAGGCGATCGCGCTGTAGGCGCCCGGATCCTGACCGAAGGCGGTCTTGTAGTCCGACGTGAACTTCGCGGCGTTGGGGATGTCGTGGACGCCGGCGACGGTGCCGGAGACGTTCGCCGCGGCGGCGCCGGCGACGTTGATCGTCGAGCCCTTGGTGTCGGCTCCGCCGAGGTCGGCGACGCCGTCAGGACCCATGAACGGGATGGTCTCGAAGCCGGTGACCTGCCGACCCTGCTTCAGGGCGAGGCCCATGCCGCTGGGGGTCGTGCCGGCGAGGTACACGGCAGCCGGATGCTGGCCCGCGACCGCGGTGAACAGCGGCGTGTAGTCGGTCGTCGACTTCGGCGCGCTGTCGCGCTTGACGACGGTGCCACCGAGGTGGGTGAACTCGGCCTGGAAGCTGTCGCCCACGCCGACGCCGAAGGTCTCGGTGTCGTCGAGGATGTAGACCGAGTGAGCGCCGAGGTCGTTGTAGACGTAATCCGCGCCGGCCGGACCCTGGATGCTATCGGGGGCCGCCAGGCGGACGTAGTTCACGCGATCCGGATGGTTCTTGCGGTAGGTGAGCGAGGTCGGCGGGTAGGTCAGGCCGGTGTTGGTGTTGGCCGGGCTGCACTGCAGCAGGCCGGCGTCGTTGCTGACCGGAATCTCGACCTGGGCCACGCTCGAGTTGAACGGGCCGACGACGCCGATGACCGTCGCGTCGGCGGCGAGGTCAGTCATGTTCTTGCTGCCCGTGGCCGGGTCATGGACGCCGTTGAGCGCGTCGTCCTTGGAGCTCACCTGGATGGTGTAGCCCGGGATCGCGTTCGCGTTCTGCTGCACGGCGAGCTTGACGCCGTTTGCCGTCGGGACGCCGTTGGCGGTCTCGCCACCGCTCATCGGCAGCTCGGTGCCGATGGTCAGGACCTTGCCACCACCCGACCCCCCCGAGGTGCCGCACGCCGCGAAGAGCAGCGCAGCGGTCATCCCGAGGACGCCGAACTTGGCGAGCTTCATGGACAGTTCCTCCTCAATCCGCGTCCGCCGGCGGCGGACGATGCCGGGTCGGAGCTCCTGCGCCGCTCCTCGGCCGTCCTCCGCGACCGGCCGTTTGCGCCCGACCCGATCGCTCTCGCCACTCCTCGAGGAGGTAGCGCGACAAGGGGACGCGGGACTTGAGGTGCGCAGGACGGCGTTCCAGAGGCCAGGCTTCAGGTGGCGCGCAGGTGCCCGCCGAAGCGATGACGTATATTAGGGACCGGCGCACCGATTGCAACACCGGTCGTCCGCCTCCCGGGATGGTTCCAGAGCGATTGCGCGCTCACCCCCGAGTGAGTCCTGCGGACCCGGCCTGCAGGTCGAAGGGGCGCCATCCGATCCAGGGAGCACGTACCGGCTCGTGGAGTACAGGGTCCGAGCGGCCCGCATCACGGACGTCGACCGCCTCGTCGCGCTGAGCGGCGACCGGTTGAGCCGTCGTGCGCCGGGCCAGCTCGACGCCGCCGACGTCCTGCGCCAGCTCGTCTTCCTGCCGCATGCCAGTGTCCTCGTCGCGGAGCGGCGGCGGGAGATCGTGGGCGGCGCGGTCCTCGCGATCCGACCGTCCGTTCGCGCCGGCGGCTACGTCGGCACGATCGATCTCCTCGTCGTCGACCCCGAGGCGGAGGCGGACGCCGTGACCGACCTCCTCGTCGAGGAGGCCGTCAGGTCGGCGTCGAACAAGGGCTGCGCAGCCGTCGAGGCGCCGCAGCCGGACGATCCCGCCGAACGGGCGCGGTGGGATCGCCTGGGCTTCAAGCCCGCGGCTCGTCGCCTGACCAGGTCGGTCGGGACCGCTGGGTCGGCCGGTCGTCGGGCAGGCTGAGCCGCGGAACATCACACACCCCGTCCGAAGAGCGCGGCGCGCGCGGGCTGAAACCCCGACACGCGCCGTCAGAGGAGAGCATCTTGAGCAAGAACGTCGCGGTCTTCGTCGACGTGGCGAACATCTTCTATGCGGCCAAGGCGGCCGGCGTCGACATCGACTACGTGACGCTCCTGAAGGCGTCGAGCGCCGGTCGCGACCTCGTGCGCGCCTACGCCTACACCGGACTCGACCCGGACAACGAGAACCAGCGGAACTTCCACGACTTCCTGCGCCGCCACGGCTACAAGGTCGTGAGCAAGGACATCCGCAAGTACGGCGACGGCAAGGTCAAGGCCAACCTCGACATCGAGCTCGTCGTCGACATGATGAAGACGGCCCGGAACCTCGACGTGGCGATCGTCGTGTCGGGCGACGGCGACTTCGCGCCGGCGATCCGCGCCGTCCAGGAGATGGGCGTCCGGGTCGAGGTCGTGAGCTTCCGCGGCAACACGTCGTCGGACCTCATCGACGTGGCCGACATCTTCACCGACATCACCCAGATCGCGAAGGTCGAGAAGGGCTCCGCGCGGTCGGGCCGGCGGGTCGCCGACGACGAAGAGGACCTCTCGATGACCGAGGTCCCCGAGAAGCAGTCCGAGGGCAGTGGCGACGGCCGTCGCCGGGGCCGGGGCAGCCGCTCCCGGACCGGCGAGGCGAGCGCCCCGCGAACCGCCACGTCCCGCGCGACGTCCACCCGCACGTCCACGCGCGGGGCCGCGGCTCGTGAGGCGGCGGCTCGCGAGGCCGTTGCCCGTGACGCTGTCGTCGTCGAGGGCACGCTCGTCGCCCTGCCGGGCGAGAAGCTCGCCCGAGCGGCCCGCCGAGCAGCCGCGGAGCCGGCGCCCGAGGAGGCCGGCGAGGCCGCGCTGGAGCTCGAGCGAGAGGCCGTCGAGCTTGTCGCCGAGGGTCCGGAAGGCGGGGCCGAGAGCCCCGAGGGTCCCGACGGCGGGGCCGAGGACCAGGCTGGCGAGGACGGCCATCGCCGCCGCCGCCGCCGGCGAGGCGGCCGGGGCCGGGGTCGCGGCCGTGGGCGCGAGGGCGAGGAGGCGGCCGGCGAGGTCGCGCCGCTCGGCAGCGCTGCCGACGACTTCGAGGAGCCCGAGCCGCTCCCGGCTCCGCGGCGCCCGGCGTTCTCGTTCGGATCGGTGTGGGGGAACCAGCTTGGCAAGGCACCCGCGGCCGCGTCGGCCGAGTCGGGCGGCCGCGCCGAGTCGGGCGCCCGCGAGCCGGTCGACGAGGAGGACCTCGAGGAGCCGGCGATCCCGGAGTACCTGCTGGCCGAACGCCGGCAGCGTGACGCCGGGGCCCCGCACCGGCCCGGGCGGGGCGGCCGAGGACGCGGCGGCGCGTACGCCGCGGCGCTCGATCGCGAGCGCTTCGGCGGCGGCAGGGGCAGCCAGGTCAGCCGCTTCGCCGAGCCGACCCAGCGCCACCGCGACGCGGGTTCGGGCCGCGTCGCGGGTGGACGTGGCCCGGTGAGCCGGGGCTTCGAACGCCCCGAGCCGCGCGGCTCGAGCAGCGAGCCCTGGAGCGAGGTCCCGCCTGAGATCGAGGCGATGCTGCGGGCACAGATGGCCGGCTCGAGTCGGGCCGCTCGTCCTGCGCCGTCACGCGCGACGCGACCCCCGGCCCGCGGCGGGGTCGAGCGCCCATCAAGGGAGGGCGGGTCCGGCGAGATCCCACGACGCGAGGTGGCAGGGGCTGAGACCGCCGGCGCGGCGGCCGCGACTCCATCCGCCGCGACAGCGTCGCGGACCCGTCGGCCGGGACGCCCCGCCGCGCACCCGAAGACCGCCGAGACGGGGCCGACGGCTGCGGACGGAGCGTCGACGGCCGAGCCGGTCCGGACCACCGAGCCCCAGGCGACCGCAAGGCCCGCGGCGCGGGCCCGGCGGACGACCGGGCAGGCGAGCGCCGCCTCGGCAGCGGACTCCGTGCCTGATGGCGCTCGGGCGGCCGCCGCCCCGGCCGGGGCGCCGAAGCGGACGCGCCGCTCGAAGCCGGCGGAGGCGAGCGCCGAGACGGCGTCCGGCGATGCGCCGGTCACACCGAGGCGGCGAGCGACCCGCAGGAAGGCCGACACCGCGGACTGATCCGCCTTGACCGAGCGGAGGTTCCGGACGCGGGGCCAGCCGGCTGCGGTCGGCGCATTGGAGGCGATGCTCGCCTCCCAGGTCCCGCACGCGCTGCTCCTCGTCGGGCCGCCCGGGAGCGGCAAGACGACGCTCGCCCTCGACCTGGCGGCGGCCCTGCTCTGCCGCGCCTCGGATCCCTCGGCGCGTCCGTGCCGCGAGTGCCGGGCCTGTCGGGCGGTCGCCCACGGCAACCACCCCGACCTGCATCGCCTCGGGCCGTCGGGCGCCGGCGCCGTCATCCCGATCGGCGGCCGCGACGAGCGCGGCGTCCGGGACCTCGCGGGTGAGCTGGCGCTCCTGCCGGTCGAGGGCGGCGCCCGGGTGGCGATCGTCGAGGCGGCGCACCGGATGACCGAGGACGCGCAGTCGGCGCTCCTCAAGACGCTCGAGGAGCCGCCCTCCGCGACGACGCTCATCCTCTGTGCCGACGAGGAGGAGCGTCTCCTCCCGACGATCCGCTCGCGCTGCGTCCGTCTTCGGCTCGGCGCGGTCGGCGCCCGGGACATCGAGGCGATCCTGGCCGACCACGGGGCCGCCGACGCCGCGGCCGCCGCCCGTGCCGCGCGGCTCGCGACGGGCCGCCCGGGCGTGGCCCTCGCCTACGCGGCCGCGCCGCACGCGGCCGTCATTCGCGGCGAGATGGCGCGCACCCTCCTCGACCTCCGCTCCGCGTCGCGGACCGACCGGCTGGCGGGCATCCGCGACCTGGCGGCCCGGGCCGGGGAGCTGCTCCGGGAGCTGGACAGCGGGGCACGTCGGGCGGCCCAGTCGGATTCGAACCAGGCGAGCCCGATCGAGGCAGGCTCAACCCAGCCGCCGGCCGCCCCGCGGGGCCCGGCCCGGGCCACGGCCGACCCCGAGGCTGACGAGCCGGCCGAGGGTCGAGGGGCGCCGCGGGTCCCTGCCGCAGAGCGCCGGGCCGCCGCGATCGCGCTCGTGGCCGTCTGGCGGGACGTCCTCCGCGATCTCGCCGCGGTGACGCTCGACGATCGGCGCCTCGTCCGCGACCTGGACCTCCTCGACGACCTCGAGGCTGCTGCGGCGACGATCTCCCCGGGGGAGGTCGCGACGGGCCTTCGGCGCCTGGACGTTGCCGGCGAGCGGCTCGAGGGCAACGTCAGCCCCGAGCTCGTGCTCGACGTGCTCGCCCTCCAATACGGTCGCTGAGGCACGGCGTGGGCTGGGACGTCGGCGCAAGGCGCCTCGAGGCCGTCGTCCACGGTCGAGTCCAGGGTGTCGGCTACCGGTTGTTCGTCGTCGACGCCGCCATCGGGCTCGGCCTGGTCGGCTGGGTCGCCAACGAGCCCGGCGGGACCGTGCGGACGGTTGTCGAGGGTCCAGAGCCACGACTCCTGGAGCTGCTGCGCCAGCTCCGCGAGGGACCCTCCGCGGCCCGCGTCGACGCCGTCGACGAGGCGTGGTCGCAGCCGACCGGCGCCTTCGATCGGTTCTCGGTCCGGTCCGGGTGGCACGCCGGCGACTGACCACGTCCGGCCGCGGGGGATGACGAGCGGGCTATTCCCCGGCCGGCCAGCGAGCGGCATGCTGGTTCCGATGGATGCCTCGTCCGTCGCCGAGACCCTGCCCGAGACGTACCGTCGAGTCCTCGACCGAGTCGCCGACCTCGAGGCGGCCGGCTACCACCGAGAGGCCGACCTGGTCCGAAGCGACGCGATCGCGGCGTACTCCCGCCGCTGGAACGAGCGCACCGCGGGGCGGCTCGACCGGCTGGCCGATCGCGCCGAGCGGGTCCTGGACGGTCGCGAACGACCGCGCGCCCGCTACCGATCGCGCCGGGCCGGGGCCGCCTTCTGGCTCGCCGATGCCCCGAGGCGCCTTCGCACCCGGTTCGCGCCCCATCGGACCCGCGGATCGGACGGCCTGACCCCGGAGCGGCCGACGGCCTGATCTCGGCTAGGCTCCGGGGCGTGAGCGACCCGAGCGACCCGGCGCCTCGCGGGATCGAGGCGCCCGGCGCGACCGAGGCCCCGGGCAGCGCCTTCTCGGCGGACTACCGGGTGCGGTTCGACGAGGCCGGGCCCGATGGCCGCATCCGGACCTCGACGCTCCTCCGGTACGCCCAGGACGTCGCCTGGCGTCATTCCGAGGCCCGAGGCTTCGATCGCCCGTGGTACGCGGCTCGGGGCCTCAGCTGGGTGGCCCGGAGCGTGTCGCTCGAGCTGCTCGCCGCGATCGGGATGGGCCAGACGCTGCACCTGACGACGCGGGTCATCGGCCACCGGCGGATCTGGGCCAGGCGCCTCGCCGAGGCGAGGGAAGGCCCCGGCGCGAGGGGCGACATCCTCGCGAGGGTCGTCACGGACTGGGTGATCCTCGACCTGCGGGGGCGGCCCGTCCGCATCCCGCCCGACTTCGGGCTCGACTTCGCGAGTCCCGAGGTCCACGGCGACATCCAGCACGCGGAACCGCCGGCCGGCGAGCCGTCGGCGTCGTTGTCGATCCGCGTCCGGCCGCATGACCTCGACCCCGTCGGCCACGTGAACAACGCCGCCTACCTCGATTGGCTCGAGGAGGCGCACCTGGCCGCGGGCCACGCCCCCGCCGTCGGCGCCCTGCCCCGGACCATGGTCCTGGAGTACCTCGCATCGGCCGGACTCGGCGATGTGGTCGAGGTCGCGACCTGGCATGGGCGCTCGAGCTGGCAAGCCCGCATGACCGACCGCGACAGCACCGTCCTTCGCGCGAGCGGCCGCGCCGGGCTGATCTGACCGGGCGACTGCGCGCGCCGACACACCGACCGATCCGGAACCGTCACTCGCGGGCCATGGCACGATCTTCCGCGATGCCCTCCGCGGACCCAGCGGCGGCTCGAACGCCCAGCCTGCCTCGCCGCGACGTCCTTCGCGCCGGTCTGGCCGCCACGGCCGCCATCCTCGCCGGCTGCGCCGCGTCCCCGACCCTGGCCCCGGGACCCTCGGCCCTCGCCTCGCCGTCGCCGGCTGCCAGCCCGTCACCGAGCATCGGCCCGACGCCATCGCCGACGCCGCCGACCGTGCCGCTGCGCGAGGCCATCGCGAGCCTGCTCGTCGTCGGCTTCCGGGGCATGACCGTCGAGACCATCGACGCCAACGCGGCGGCCGTCCGCCATGGCCTCGGCGGCGTCATCCTGTTCAGCCGTGACGGTGTGACGGGCCTGCCGCGGAACGTCACGTCGCCGGCCCAGCTGCGGGCCCTGACCTCGGGCCTGCGGCAGCTGGCCG
>DATEZX010000103.1:0-7289 GCA_035255225.1 Candidatus Limnocylindrales bacterium | reverse complement strand
GCTCGTCTCGGGCCTGTTCGGAACGGACCAGGCCTGGAACGATGCGGTCTTCGCCGCGGCCGGCCGGGCCGGCGAGCGGTTCTGGCAGCTGCCGCTCGTCGACGAGTACCGGGCCGACATGGACAGCTGGTACGGCGACATCGTCAACTTCTCCCGCAACAACGAGGGCGGGCTCGTCAAGAGCGCGCTCTTCCTGCGTGAGTTCCGGACCAAGCCGTGGGTCCACCTCGACATCGCCGGCACGTCATCGTTCAGCAAGACCAAGCCATTCGCGCCCAAGGGCGCCAACGGCTTCGGCCACGCGACGCTCGTCGAGCTGGCCCTCGCGGGCGCGACCGCGCAGCCGTAGCCTTCCGCGGTCGCGCCGCTCGCCTCGGACGTGACCGGCCCGATCCTCCTCGGCGCGCTGGCCGGGCTCGGCTGGGGCTTTGCCGCGGACCGGATCGCGGCCCGCTGGCCGGCCCACGACGACCGCGCGGCCCGGGCGGTCGACTGGCGGACGCTCGCCGTCGTGGCCGTCGGTGGCCTCGCCGTGGCGCTCCTCGCGGCGCGATTCGGCGAGACCACCGACGCGTCCGGGCTCGGCGCGCGCCTCGTCATGGTCGTCATCGTGCCGGCCCTGGTCCTGCTGTTCGCCACCGACCTCGACCAGCGCCTGCTGCCCGACGTCCTGACGCTGCCGATCGGACCGATCGCCCTGCTCGCCTTCGCGGCCGGCGTCAATCCGTACGTCCGCCAGCCGGACCAGCTGGCGATCGCCGCCGGCGCGGCGATCGCCCTGCCGCTCGGGATGTTCCTGCTGTCGATCCCGTTCGGGCGCGGCGCCATCGGGATCGGGGACCTCAAGCTGCTGTTCGGGATCGGCCTGCTGTCCGGGGCGTGGCGGCTGCTCGCCGCCCTCATCGTCGGGGCCGTCGTGGCGGCGGCGGTCATCGTGGTCCTCCTCGCCGGGCGGCGGATCACCCTCCGGAGCTATGTCCCGTACGGCCCGTTCCTGATCCTCGGGGTCATGTGGATCCTGCTGGTCCTGCCGCTGGATGCGCCGATGTGACATTCGTACGGTGGAAGCGGTGTTGAGGCGTGCGGTACCATCCCGCCGTTGCCGGTGGTCGTTCCAACGTCGCCCAGCGAGAGGGACGGCGATCTCACCCGGCGAGCGAACCGAGACGGCGCCCCAGCTCCGACGGAGATCGCCCGCGCGATGAAGACGCTGCTCACCCGCCGCTCCCCTGTCGACGCCCGCGGCTGGACGACTGCGCGTCGGCGGCCGAGGCCGAGCCGACGCGGCGTCATCGCCCTCCTCGTCGTCGCCCTCGCCGGCGGCCTGTTCGTGTCGGTCCCACCGCCGAACGTCTCGGCGGACGCCCTCTCCGACGCCTACGCCCAGCAGCGCCAGCTGGAGCGGCAGATCGCCGCCGAGAAGGCCAAGCTCGCCCAGCTCACCGCCAACCAGGCCGCGCTGTCGAGGCAGCTCTCGTCGACGAAGGCGACGCTGTCCTCGGTCGTCGACAACCTCACGGCGGTCAAGACGAGCATCGTCCAGATGGTCGTCGACGTCGCCCAGGCCCAGGCGGCGGTGGACGAGCTCGAGGCGACGGTGGCCCAGCTGGACGCCGAGCTCGCCGCCCTCCAACAGCAGGAGCAGGCCAAGGCCGACCAGCTCGCGGCCCGCAAGGCGATCCTAGCCGATCGGATCCGGACGGCCTACGACACCGACCGAACCTCGCTCCTCGAGACGATCCTGTCGAGCAGCGACTTCACCGACGTCCTGACCGACGTGGGCTACCACCTCGACTTCGCCGCCGAGGACAAGGCCCTCGCCAACGAGATCATCCAGGACCAGCAGGTCCTCGGGGTGCTGCACCAGAACACCGAGCTGACGCGCTCCCAGGCCGACGCGATGCGTCAGGCCGCAGATCAGCAGAAGGCTCAGCTCGCCGGCCAGCTGGCCGATCTCAATGCCGCCCGGACGCAGCTCACCAAGCTCGAGAACCAGTACCAGGGTCTCCTCGCCGCCCAGCAGGCCCAGGCCGCGCAGCTCGCGGCGAACAAGGCCAAGGTCGCGGCGCAGCTCCAGGCCGAGCTCGCCGCCGAGAAGAAGCTCGAGGCCCTGATCAACAAGCTCGTCCTCGCGGCGCTGCGCTACGGCGGCATCCCGTCGCGCTACTCGGGCACGCTCCGCTGGCCGATGGCCGGGATCATCACGCAGCCCTTCGGGTGCACCGGCTTCTACCTTGAGCCGCCCTTGGGCAGCTGCGCCCACTTCCATCGCGGCATCGACATTGCGAGCCCGCTGGGAGCCGGCGCGCCGATCTACGCCGATGGCCCGGGCAAGGTCATCATCGTCGGCAAGTCGCCATACGACCCCGCCTACATCGTGATCATCGCCCACGCCTCGAACCTGTGGTCGGGCTTCTGGCACGTCCAGCCGAACATCCCGGTCCACGTCGGGCAGTTCGTGTCGGCGGGCCAGGTCATCGCCTACGAAGGTTGCACCGGCTACTGCACGGGCCCCCACCTCCACTGGCAGGTCCAGCTCAACAACTACCCGACCAACCCGCGGCTGTTCCTGTAGCGCCGACCACGCGCGCTGATGGCGACGCGGGCGGCGCCGGTCGCAACCGAAGGCGCCCCTAGCCGACACCGCCCGCGCAGCGATTTCGTAACCGCGCGCAAACCGGTCGGTGATCGACCGGGTGCTAGGATCGGGCCCAATCCCTCGCGGAGGAGCGCCGCGTGAAGCGAACGATGGCCCTGATCCTCGCCGGGGGCGAGGGCGAGCGCCTGTCGATCCTGTCGTCCGTGCGCGCCAAGCCGGCGGTGCCATTCGGGGGCAAGTACCGGATCATCGACTTCACGCTCTCGAACTGTGTCAACTCGGACATCAACGACGTTCTGGTCCTCACCCAGTACAACCCCCGGTCGCTCAACGACCATATCGGACTCGGCCGGCCGTGGGACCTCGACCGCAACACCCGCGGCGTCCGGCTCCTGCAGCCATACATCTCGCGCGGCCGGGTCGCGGAGTGGTACCGCGGGACCGCCGACGCGGTCCTCCGCAACGCCAACGTCCTCGAGCGAACCGATGCCGACACGGTCCTCGTCCTCGCCGGCGACCACGTCTACAAGATGGACTACGCGCCGTTCGTCCAGGCCCATCGCCGGCACCGCGCCGAGGTGACGGTCGCCGTTCGGCGGGTCCCGCTGGCGGACGCCAGCCGGATGGGGATCCTCGCCCTCGGCGAGGGCGACCGGATCGTCGACTGGCAGGAGAAGCCGAAGCAGCCCAAGAGCGACCTCGCGTCGATGGGCATCTACGTCTTCTCGAAGCGGGCCCTCCGGCGCTGGCTGGCCGAGGACCGGCCCGACTTCGGGGCCCACGTCATCCCGGCGATGCTCGCCGGGGGCGCCAGGGTCTTCGGCTACCGGTTCTCCGGCTACTGGCAGGACGTCGGCACGATCCAGTCCTACTGGGAGGCCAACATGGACCTCCTCAAGGACCGGCCGGAGCTGGACCTCTACGACAAGGAGTGGCTCATCCACACCAAGTCGGAGGAGCGGGCGCCGGCCAAGGTAGGCCCGACGGCCCAGATCCACCGCAGCCTCATCAGCCACGGCTGCGTGATCGACGGCACGGTCGTGAACAGCGTCCTGTCGCCCGGCGTGCGGGTCGAGGTGGGCGCCGTCATCCGCGACTCGATCGTCATGTTCGACTCGGTCATCCGGGCTGGGGCGGTCATCGACCGGGCGATCCTCGACAAGGAGGTCGTCGTCGGCCAGGGTGCGATCGTCGGGGAGGGACCGGAAGACGGGCCACCGAACCGCCAGGAGCCCGGCCGCCTGAACACCGGGATCACCGTCGTCGGGAAGCAGAGCGTCGTGCCCCGTGGCGCCCGGATCGGCCGCAACGTCAAGGTCGGCGGCGAGGTCCGCACGAGCGACTACCCGACGCGCGTCATCCGGGCCGGCGAGTCCGTTGAGCCCTCACCCTCGCGTCGCCGCCGCGAGATCGTCCGCCCGGCGGCCGCCGTCGTCGAATCCGCCGGCTGACGCCGACCTCATCAGCCCGGCCGGCCCGGCCTCGAAAGGGCATCCGGCGAGCTGCCGGTAGACTCCCGCCGTGCCACCCAGGACCCCACCAACGGCGCGCCCGACCGCGTCGGCGGACGACCTCGAGCGGTGGTTCACCGCTCTCGGCCTCGAGCCCGGCGCCCGGGCGGAGCGAGAGGGCACGGCGGCGTGGGACGTCACCCTCGACGGCGCGATCCGCCGCGACCTGCGAGTGACGGTGATCCTCGACCCCTCGCTTGGGGCGATCGTCTGGGCCCACCTGGCGCCGCCGATCCTCGACGCCTTCCGGAAGACCTACCGGACGCTCCTCCAGTGGAACGACACCTTCCCGTTCGTGAAGTTCTCGCTGGCCGACGACGGCCGGCCGATCCTCGAGGTCGAGCTCCCGAGCCGCTGGCTCGACGAGGAGGAGCTCGGGCTGGCCCTGGCCCGGGTCATCGCCGTGGCGGACCGGGTGTTCGAGGGCTGCCGCGAGTGGCTCTGGATCGGCGGACGGGTGCCCGCTGGGTACGCCGAGCGGCCACGACGGACCGAGCGGCTCCGCGAACGCTTCGCGGTCCGCCTCGGCGAGCTCGTGTCGCCGGAGCCGGCACCGTGACCGGCCGACCCCGGCGGTGGCGGATCGCGGCGGCCGGGCGGCTGCTCGTCGCGAGCCTGCTCGCCACGGGCGTGCTGCTCGGCGGTCTCACGCCAGGTCGCGGTCTGACGCTCGACCGCGGGCCGGCGGCGGCACTCGCGGCGACGCCCGGCCTGACGCTCGTCACCAGCGCGACGTACGACGTCCAGCCCGATCGGGGTCGGGTGGCGATCAGCGTCGCGATCACCGCCACGAATCACCTCCAGGACTCCATCACGAAGGACTACGTCTACGGCGACGCGTACCTGGCGGTCCTGCCACAGACGTCGGGCTTCAGGATCACCACGCCCGGCTCCGGGACGCCGCGGGTCGCGGTGTCGCGCCGAACCTCGAGCTACACGGTTCTCCACCTGACCTTCGGCTCGGACCTCGGGGCGGGTGCGTCGCGAGCCTTCAACCTGACGTTCAACCTCGTGGACCCCGGCGGCTCGCCGGACCGACCGATCCGGATCTCGCCGTCGCTCGTGTCGTTCTACGCCTGGGCCTTCGCGACCCCCTCGACCCCGGGCTCGTCCGTGAGCGTGACGTTTCCGGCCGGCTACGAGGTCACGGTCGGTCGCGGCCCGCTGGCTGGCCCGGCGACCGACACCGAGGGTCGCCAGACCTGGACGAGCGGCGCCCTCCAGGATCCGCTGGCCTTTGTCGCCGACGTGTCGGCCGATCGCCCGGCCGCGTATCTCGAGCTGCAGCGAGCCGTCGCGATCGGCGGCATCCAGGCCCAGCTGCTCATCCGCTCGTGGCCCGACGACGCGGCGTGGCGCGACCGGGTGAGCGGGCTCCTCACGACCGCCCTGCCGGTCCTCGGCCAGGCCATCGGCCTGGCCTGGCCGATCGCGACGCCACTCGTGGTCCAGGAGTCCCTGCCGCGCTCGACCGGCGGCTACGCCGGCCTCTTCGACCCGGCGACCGACCGGATCGAGATCGCCTACGTCGCGCCGACCGGCGTCGTCCTCCACGAGGCGGCGCACGCCTGGTTCAACGGCTCGCTGGTGGCCGATCGCTGGGCGGCCGAGGCGTTCGCCTCGTACTACGCGGAGGTCGCGGCGGCAACCATGAAGGTCAAGATCGACTCGCCGCAGCTCACCCCCGCGGACCTGGCCGCGGCGATCCCCCTCAACGCCTGGGGCCCGGTCGGGAGCGAGCCGTCCGAGACCGAGTCGTACGCCTATGCCGCCTCGCTCGTCCTGGCACGGCAGATCGCGGCCCGTGCCGGCGACGACGGCCTCCGCCGGGTGTGGTCACTCGCCTCGCAGGGCATCGGGGCCTACCAACCGCCGACCGGGGCGCCCGAGCGCCTCGGGTCGCCGCCGGACTGGCGGGCCCTGCTGGACCTCCTCGAGGACACGACCGGCCGGTCGTACGCCGACCTGTGGCAGGCCTGGGTCGTCAGGCCGGAGGACCTCCCGGCGCTCGCGGCCCGGGCGGTGGCCCGCGGGGCCTACGCCCAGGGCGTGGCGGACGCGGGTCCGTGGCAGCTCCCGCCGTCGATCCGGGAGGCGATGCGGACCTGGCAGTTCGACGAGGCCGAGCGCGAGCTGAGCGCCGCCGAGGGCGTCCTCCGGCAGCGGACCGCGCTCGAGGGCGAGGCGACCGCCGACGGCCTCCAGCTGCCGGTCACGCTCCGGCGGGAGTTCGAGACCGGTGACCTGGTCTCCGCGGCATCGGAGGCCGCGGCCGAGCTGGCCGCGCTCGGCGCGTTCCAGGCGGCCCGCCAGGCCCGACCCTCCGACGTGACGACCCTCGACGCGATCGGGCTCCTCGGGACTGACCCGGACGGGAGCCTGCGGGAGGCCGCGGCGGCGTTCTCGGCCGGGGACCTCCAGGGCGCCAGCCACGCGGCCGCCGACGCGACGTCCGCCTGGACCTCGGCAGCCACCGTCGGGCGCGGACGAGTCATGAGCGCCATCGCCCTGGCCGTGGCGATCGTCCTGCTCGCCGGCCTCGTCCTCGGTCGCCGGCGCCGATCGACGGCCCTGGCGGACGGGCTACACTCGCGGCCCTGATGGGGATCCGCCGCACGAAGCCGAGCTGGGAGATCCTGTCGGGCGATTCCGCGGACGTCTACTTCGCGCGAGCCGAGCGGATCCTCGATCGCGAGGGCCTCGACCCGATCGTGACGATGGAGGTCTTCGGCCGCCAGCAGGGCGTCCTCTGCGGGATCGACGAGGCCAAGAACCTGCTGGCCCACGTCCTCGTCGAGGCGGACCGCGCCAACGCGGTCGTCGAAGGTCTCGACGACGGCGACCCGATCGATCCCAAGGAGATCGTCCTTCGGATCACTGCGCGGTACCGGGCGTTCGGCCTGTACGAGACGGCGATGCTCGGGATGCTCGCCCAGTCGACCGGTTGGGCGACCGCCGCCCGAGAGTGCGTCGAGGCCGCGGCGCCGAATCCCGTCATCTCGTTCGGGGCACGGCACGTGCATCCCGACGTGACCGACGTCCTCGACTACGCGGCGATCGTCGGCGGCTGTGTCGGCGCGTCGACGCCGGCCGGTGCCCGGCTCGCAGGCCTCAACCCGACCGGGACGATGCCGCACTCGCTCGTCCTGATCTTCGGCGACACGGTGAAGGCGGCCGAG
>DATEZX010000102.1:0-5544 GCA_035255225.1 Candidatus Limnocylindrales bacterium | reverse complement strand
GCCCCGTAGGACCAGCCCCAGCGCAGGTCCCTGGCGCAGGTCCCTAGCGCAGGTCCCTAGCCCAGGTCCCTCGCGTAGCGACGGGCCTCGGCGATCCGTTCGGCGCGCACGAGATGGGCGAACCGGCTCTCCCGGTCCCCGAGCGGCTCGAGCTCGCCGGGCCGGCGGCCCAGAGCCCAGGTGAGGAGCAGATCGGCCAGCTCGGGATTGCGCGGCAGGACCGGCCCGTGGAGGTACGTCCCGAGGACGTGCGGCGCCTCCGAGCCGGCCACCGGGATCGCGCCGTCGGTCGGCGGAGTCGAGCCGTTGCCCGTCCCGACCTCGAGCTCGGCGAAAGGCACGGCGCGAGGCCCGAGACGAGTGCGGCCGCGATGCGATTCGTAGCCGCTCATCGCCGGCAGGCCGAGGTCGGGTCGGGGCTTCGTGACGACCCGGCGGTCGACGAACGCGCCGAGGACCGCCTCCGCGTCGAGCAGTCCGAGGCCCTCGGCCGTCGTGCCGTCCTCGGGCCCATCCTGGACCGGGAACGACAGACCCAGAACCTGGTAGCCGGCCGCGACCCCGAACACCACGGCGCCGTCCGCGGCGGCTCTCGCCACGGTGCCGTCGGTCCGCAGGAGCCGCGCGACCGGGGCCTGGTCCTCGTCCTCGCCGCCGCCGATGACGTAGATGTCGGCCCGAGGCACCGGCTCACCGAGCGCGACCGCCACCGTCTGGACCTCGATCCCCCGTCGCCGGGCTCGCCACGCGAGGGCGAGGACGTTGCCGCCGTCGCCCTGATTGAACAGGATCCCGGGGTAGAGCTCGGCGATGACGAGGGCGCGACTCACTGCGGATCCGCCAGCGCGCCGCTTGACCCAGTACCGGCTGACCCAGCACCGCCCGACGCCGTGCCGCCCGACGCCGTGCCGCCCGACACCGCGCTGTCGGCGGGCGTGCCCCGCGTGGCGAGGACGTCCCGCAGCTCGAGGAACGCCGGGTAGTTCGTCGCGATCGTGATGGGACCAGGCGGGCAGGCCCGGATCGCGTCGAGCGGATCGGGGATCACCCGGACGTCGAGGCCCGCGACCTCGAGCCGGAGGGCAATGTCGTGGGCCCGCACGCCGGTCGCGATGACGGGGCGACCGGCGAGGCGCTCGATCGGCGCCTCCCAGACGAAGCTCGTGTCGCGGGCGTTGAAGTCGCCGCGCGCCGTGATGTCGAAGACGAGCGGCTCGTCCGACGCCGCAGCCACGTTCACCGTCTCCTGCCAGCTCGCCGGGTTCTTCGACAGCAGCAGCCGGACCGAGCGGCCCTCGATGACCCGTCGGCCGTACCGCCCGTCGACCTCGGCGACGCGCCGGAACGCCGCCGCGGAGGCCTCGGCCGGCGCCCCGAGGGTCACGGCCGTCACGAGGGCGAACAGGCCGTTCACCTCGTTGACGTCGCCGGGCATCCCGATGTCGAGGCGGACCTCGATCGGCGCGCCGCGGCCTGCCGGGGCCGGACCGTGGACCACGCCGTCGATCAGGCTCCAGGCCGGCTCCGGCCGTCGCTGCCCGCAGCGCTCGCACCACCAGTCGCCAGGGGGAGCCGACGCGGAGTCCGTCCGGACCGCCACGAGGTCGTCGCGGCAGACCAGCCCGTCGCCCGCCCAGCGATGGCCGCCCGCCACCCAGACGAGCTCCGGCGGCCGGGGGCTCCGTGGGCCGCGAAGGGCCCAGACGACGAGCGGATCGTCCGCGTTCGCGATGATCGTGCACGGCCAGTCGATCGTCGCGACCGTCTCGCGCCAGTGGCGGAGCAGGCGCTTGTACCGGACGCCCCGCTCCAGGTAGTCCCGGGCGATGTTCATGAGCGTGATGACCTGGGGCCGGAGCGCCCGCGACAGCGGGCCGAGGTACAGCTCGTCGACCTCGAGGATCGCGTAGCCGGCGTCTCGGTCGGCGTCGAGGGCGACGATGAGCCCGGCCTCCATGTTCGAGCCGCCGTCGTTGTGGACCGCCGGCCCGAGGGTCGCCCGGACGGCCGAGGCCAGCAGCGTGGCCGTGGTGCTCTTGCCGTTCGTGGCCGAGATGAGCACGGTCGTCCGGCCGGCGCCGAGCCGCCGCAGGACCGTCGGGTCGATGCGGGTCGCGATGGCCCCGCCGATGACCGTCCCGTGACCCCGCCCGAGGCGAGCCGACAGCGAGCTCGCGGCCCGGCCTGCGGCGAGGGCAACACGGGTCCGCGCCGGCAGCGACCGGCTCACGCCCCGCCGCCAGGCTCGACCGGGAAGACCTGGACGAGGCCCGGCGCGACGCGGAAGCGAACGCGAGCTCCGACGTCCAGGCCCGCGGCGTCGCGGGTCGGGATGTCGGCCGACAGCCGCGCGATCCCGCCGTCGACCTCGGTCGCCAGGTCGAAGCGGGTCGTCGCGCCGAGGAAGAGGCGGACCTCGATCGTGGCCGGCTGTCCGGCAGCCGGACCCGACGAGACGCCACTCGAGCCCGACGAGTCGCCGATCGGCGGGCCTTCGCGGACCAGCTCGACGTCCTCCGGGCGGAAGAACGCCACCGCCCGCGTCGTTCCTGCCGGCACCGTGACCTCGAACGCCGAGCCCAATCGCACCCGCCCGTCGACCACGGCGAGCTCGGCGGCGTTCCGGCTCCCGACGAACGTCGCCGCGAAGCGCGTCGCCGGTCGGTCGTACAGCTCGGACGGGGCGGCGATCTGCTCGATCCGGCCGTGTTGCATGACCGCGACGCGATCGGCGATCGCCATCGCCTCGGACTGGTCGTGGGTCACGTACAGCGCCGTGATGCGCAGCTGCTGCTGGACCCGCCGGATCTCGTCGCGGAGCGTCGAGCGGACGAGGGCGTCGAGCGCCGAGAGCGGCTCGTCCAGGAGGAGGACCGCCGGCGATGGCGCCAGGGCCCGCCCGAGCGCGGCCCGCTGCTGCTGGCCGCCGCTCAGCTGGTTCGGATAGCGATCGCCCTGGGCGGTCAGCTGGAGCAGCTCGAGCAGCTCGTCGGTCCGGGCGCGGACGTCGGGCGCGGGGCGGCCGCGGACCTCGAGCGGGAAGCCGATGTTGTCGCGGACGGTGAGGTTCGGGAAGAGCGCATAGCTCTGGAAGACCATGCCGGTGTTCCGCCGTCGAGCCGGGACGCGGGTCACCTCGGCCTCATCGATGACGACCCGCCCCGCATCGGGCAGCTCGAGGCCGGCGATCATGCGCAGGAGGGTCGTCTTGCCACAGCCCGACGGGCCGAGGAGCGCGACCATCTCGGCGTCGCGGACCTCGAGGCTGACGTCGGCCAGGGCCTGGACGGCCCCGAAGCGCTTGCTGACGCCCTCGACCCGGACGCTCACGTCGGGCTGTCCGCGATCTGGGTCGGGCTCTCGGCGATCGCCGCCCCGGTCTCCACGATCGGCGGCGCCGCCGTCACGCCACCACGCCGGAACCGGGCCGCCCAGCGCCGATCCGCCGCGACGACGATCGCCGAGAGCACGAACAGCAGCCCGAACGTCGCGACGGCCGACGCCGCGAGCTCGTCGAACCGGGGGTTCGTGGAGTACAGCGCGTCGGCCTGCCACAGCGGCACGGTTTCGAACGATCCGCCGATGAGGACCTGCACGACCGCGAACTCGCCGAAGCTCGTCGCGAAGACGAGGATCCCGCCCGACACGAGGCCCGGCAGGATGTTCGGGACGATGACCCGCCGGATGGTCTGGGCCGGGCTCGCGCCGCACGTCTCAGCGGCCTCGGCGAGGCGCTCGATCCCGGCCGCCGACATCGCCGCGTCGACCGCCCAGTACATGAACGGGAAGCAGATCGCGGTGTGGGCCAGGAGGAGCTCCGGAAGCGTGTTGTTGAGCTGGGCCGTGATCGGGTTGCCCCCGTACAGGGTCAGGATCCCGAAGGCGATGACGAGGTATGGCAGCGCGAACGGGATGGCGGCGGAGACCTGGAGGACGGTGCGGATCCGCGGGTTCCGGACCCGCGACCAGTACACCGCCGGCACGACGAGGACGGCGTCGAGGACGGCCGCGCCGAGCGCCAGGCCGATGGACCGCGCGAACGCCGCGACGAGGCGCGGGTCCCCGAAGGCGGCGGTCCAGTGGTCGAGGGTGTAGCCCGAGGGCAGGATCGACGAGGTCCAGCGCGTCGCGAGCGAGAACAGCACGATCGCCAGGATCGGCAGGAGGAGGTACGCGGCTGTCCCGGCCTGGACGAGTGGCCGTGCGAGCCGCCAGACGGCGCTCATCGCCGCCCGCTCACCGGAACCACCGCGCCCCGCGGCGCAGGAGCAGCCGGTACGACCACAGCGCCACCAGGGCGAAGGCCAGCAGGATCACCGCCAGGACGTCGGCCCGCCAGGTCGAGAAGACGTCGGACTGGATCGTCGTCCCGATCCGCAGCGTCATCAGCGACACGCGCTGAACCCCGCCGGTCCCGGCCAGGGCGTACGCGAGGCTGTAGATCCCGATCGACCAGGTGAAGATGAGCAGCCAGCCGGCGCCGAGGAACGGCGCCAGGATCGGCAACCCGATCCGACGCCAGTACTGCGTCCGCGAGGCGGCCGAGACGCGGGCGGCCTCCGCCCAGTCGTCGCGCAGGATCCCGAAGGCCGGCAGGGTCAGGATCACGAACAGCGGCACGTTGGTGTAGGCGAAGCCGAGGACGAGGCCCTCGAACGAGTCGACCGGCGGCGGGGTCCACGGCACGCCGAGGCCGCGCAGGGCGAGGGTGACCATCCCGACGCTGCCGATCGTGGCCACGAGGGCGAAGCCGAGGCCGATCCCGCCGATGTTCGCGGCGACGTTCAGGAGCGCGAGCCAGCCCGACCGACGGACCGCCGGCATGCGGCCGACGAGGAGCGCGATCGGCGTACCGATGAGCGTCGCCACGGACGCCGACACACCGGCGAGGAGGAGCGTGCCGACGATCTCGCGCTGGTGGCGCGGGCTCGTCAGCACGTCGACCCAGTTCGCGAGCGTGGGGCTCCCGTCCCGAACGAGGCTGCCCCAGATGAGCTGGAGTGCCGGCGCGAGGAGCATCGCTCCGACGACGACGAGCAGCGGCAGCGCCGGGCCCCAGGCACCGAGCCAGCGCCGGAGTGCGCCGGCGCCCCGCGGAGAGCGCGAGTCGCCGGACGGCGGCGCCTGACCGCCGGCGAGCGCCCGGACCTCGCTCAGCCGGCCGTCACCTGGTCGGTCCAGATCTGGCCGATCTTCGTCGGATCGACCTGCGTGAAGTCGATCTGCTTGACGTTCTGGTAATCGGCGTCGGGCAGCCAGTCGGCCTTGGCGTCGGCCGGCAGCTGGAGCTTGCCGAGGACCGACAGGATCGGCCGGGCGCCGAACTTGGCGAACATCGCCTGGGCGTCGGCGCTGAGGACGTAGTCCATGTACAGCTTCGCGATGTCGGTCTGCCTGGTGTTGTAGCCGTTGACCATCATCGCCGAGGGGGCGTAGATCGAGCCGCTCGGCGGGATGATGACCTCGACGTTGATGCCCTGCCCCTGGAGGGTCTTGGCGATCGCGATGTTGTTGAAGTCGTACTTGATGAGGATCGGGATCTCG
>DATEZX010000101.1:0-5052 GCA_035255225.1 Candidatus Limnocylindrales bacterium | reverse complement strand
GCCCAAGGCGCGTCCTTCTCGTTTCGGTACCGGGGCTGTATCCCTCGGCCGCCGCGTCTCGTCCTTCGATGCAGAGGCCGGTGAGGTCCGGCCCGAGGAACGGGAGGTTGATGATGAATCGCAAGAAGGCGATCTTGCTGCTGGTCGCGGTGGTCGCGATCGCGGCGGCGGTGCGTCACTGCCGCAAGGTGATGGCGGCGTCCGGCTCGAAGGGCGCACCCATCGATCTGTGCGCACGCGTCGGGGGACGCGCTTGCGGTCCCAAGGAGCGAGCCGAAGAGGCCTGCTCGGACACGGCCGCGCTCGCGGCCTGAACGGAGCGGCGTCATGAAGCCCTCGGTCGGGATCCAGTCGCTCGACGATCCCCGAGCGCTCCAAATCCTCGCGACGGAGCACTGGAGCCTCCTCGCGAGCCGGACGATGTCGTGGAACGAGGCGTTCAGCCGAGCTTCGATGTTCCTCGCCACGCTCTCGGCGGCGGTCATCGCCAGCGCCCTCGTGGCGCAGGTCTCAGGCTTCGGTCAGGCGCTCGTGACGTTCGTCCTCGTGATCCTGCCGTTCGTCGAGCTCATCGGCCTGGCGACCTTCGCCCGGCTGGGCGAGGCGAACGCCGAGGACGTCCGCTACCTCCAGGGCATGAACCGGATCCGGCACGCCTATCTCGAGGCGGCGCCCCTGCTGGAGCCCTACTTCGTGTCGAGCCACCACGACGACCTGCCGGCGGTCTTCTCGACCTACGGGATCACGCCGGTCGCGCACTACTCGATCGGCCGACGCCGGCTCCACTACGCGTTCGTCACGACCCAGGGGATGGTCGGGATCATCGACTCGATGCTGGCCGGGGTGTTCGGTGCCCAGGTGGCGATCCTGGCTGGCGCCTCGACCGCCGCGGCCGTGGCCGTCGGGATCCTGGCCGTCGCGGCTGCCTTCGGCCTCCACGTGCTCGTCGGCGTGTCGATCTACGAGCGCCTGCGGGCCGGAATGACCTCGCGCTTCCCCACCACGCCGGACTCGGGGACGAACTCGGTCCCTCGGTGGCGGGCCAGCGCCGAAAGGACGGTATGACATGGACTGGCTGCTCGTGTTCCTGGTGATGGGACTCATCTGCATGGCCGCGATGGTCCCGATGATGTGGTTCGGCGGCAGCCGCTGGTCGCGTGGCTTCCACTCGCGCGACTGGTCGCACTTCGGCGATCCCGAGGACGCTCGTGCGATCCTCGATCGCCGCTATGCCAGCGGGGAGCTCACGCCCGAGCGCTACCAGGCGATGCGCGCGGAGCTCGGGACCGGGGAGACCAACAAGGCCTGACTCCCGCTCAGCCGAGCCACACGGGTTCTAGCCCTTCGATACCCCGTCAAGCCTCAGCGCCGAGGAGGCCACGCCACAAACGCGCCGTAACATGCGGCATCGGGCACTTCCGCGGCGGCGAGGTGGTCGCCCGGGATGGCGCGTCGGTGACAAGCGCACCATCGACGCGGGGGTCGCGACAAAGCAGTGCGGTTTCACGGTCATGGTGTCGCCCCGGCCTCCGATACACCCCCGGGGTATTGACACGAGGGCTTGTCAAGAGGGGTCGGGAGCGGGTAGAATCCTCGAGCGAAGGCCTGTCAAGACTTGACAGGCCGACAGTCATGTCCGGGAGCCGCGGGTCGGATCGCGGTGCCGGACCGGCGAGCGCGAGGAGCCGGCCACCGAGCCGGCGGGAACCTTCTCCGGGTTCTGGGCGTAGCAGGACGTGGAGAGCAGACGGAGGTCTGAGCGACGGCTGGCGGCGTTGCTGCGGAAGTCAAGAGTCGGCTGAACATCGTCGACGTCATCGGCGAGACGGTGCCCCTCAAGAAGGCGGGCACCACGTTCAAGGGCCTGTGCCCGTTCCACGGCGAGAAGACGCCGTCGTTCACGGTCACCCCGAGCCGCGAATCGTGGAAGTGCTTCGGCTGCGGCCTCGGCGGCGACGTCTTCAGCTTCGTCATGCAGCGCGACGGCGTGACCTTCCCGGACGCCCTGCGGACGCTCGCCGCGAAGGCCGGGGTCGAGATCGACGAGCGGACGAAGCGCGAGGACGCCCATCGGGCTCGGCTCCGGGACGTCATGGAGACCGCGATCGCGTTCTACCACCAGGTGCTGACGGCGACGAGCCTTGGCAAGCCCGCGCTCGACTACCTCCATGACCGCGGCTTCGCCGACACCACGATCGAGACGTTCCAGCTCGGCTGGGCGCCCGACGCGTGGGACTCGATGTCGCGCCGCCTCGTCGAGAAGCGCTCGATCAAGCCCGAGGAGCTCGTCGAGGTCGGCCTAGCCTCGCCCGGCCGGTCGCCGTCGCGCGGCGCCGGCGTCATCGACAAGTTCCGGGGCCGGGTCCTGTTCCCGATCCGTGACCAGAACGGCGCCCCGACCGGCCTCGGCGGCCGCATCCTCGGCTCGGAAGGCGACGCCTCGGCGACCGCGCGGGACGTCGGCCCGAAATACCTGAACAGCGCGGCGACTCCGCTGTTCGACAAGAGCCGCTCGCTGTACCTCATCGACCGGGCCAAGGGCGCGATGCGTAAGTCCGGCCAGGCCGTCATCGTCGAGGGTTATACCGACGCGCTCATGGCCCACCAGGCGGGCTTCGACAACGTCGTCGCCTCGCTCGGCACGGCGCTCACGCCGGGCCAGGTCGCGCTCCTGACCCGCTACGCCAAGAAGATTGCCCTGGCCTACGACGTCGACCCGGCGGGGGAGAAGGCCGGGACGTTCGGGGCGCACGCCCTCCAGGGCCTCATCGGCCAGCTCGCCGCGACCGAGAGCGGCATCGAGCTCGACGAGGTCCGGATCGTCCGCCTGCCTGAGGGCAAGGACCCCGACGAGGTCCTTCGCGACACGCCCGACCGCTGGCGCGAGGAGGTCCGAACCGCCGAGCCGATCGTCGAGTACCTCGTCGACACGTACGCGAAGACCTACGACCTCAAGACCCCGGGCGGCAAGGCGCGCTTCGTCGACGCCGTCATGCCGACGATCCGCTCGGTCCCGAACCCGGTCATGCGCGACGCCTACCTCCAGCTCGTCCAGCGCGCCTCGGGCGTGGAACACGCCGTGCTCCTCGACGTCCTGCGGGGCGCCCGGGCCGGCGGCGCCTCCGGGCTCGCCGGTCACGGCCCGCGTGGTGGCGGGTCGGCCGGCGCGGCGACGTCCGGCGAGGGCCGCTTCACCGCCGACGCCGTCATCTCGGCGGCCGACTCGCTCCCGATCGGCGAGATCCTCCGCGGCGTCCTGCCCCAGGAGGCCGAGATGCTGCGACTCGCGCTGCTGGTGCCGGAGATCCAGCTCAAGCTCGTCGACGCCATCGGCCCTGACCAGCTCCCGAGCACCGTCGCCCGCGAGCTCTTCCGGGCGATCGTGCTGTCGCGTGAGCCCGACGACGCCGGCGTCCATCCGCCGTTCAGCCTGTCGGCCCTCGTCCAGGGCCTCGATCCCGAGACGGCGGCGCTCGCCCAGGCGCTCCTGGCGCGGCGTGACCCCAATCCCCGCGAGCTGAGCGACGCCGAGCTGGCCTACGAGATCGAGCGCCTGACGATCGACCTCGAGGAGCGCGCCCTCGACGAGCGCTCGGAGTACATCCAGTCGGCCCTGGCCGAGGCCGAGCAGTCGGCTCGCGACACCGGCGGCGGCGCCGACAAGGACCAGGCGGGCCGTGCATCCGCCGAGGCGACTCGGGCGTCGATCGAGCAGCTCGTCCGCGAGAGCCAGACCATCAACGACAAGCGACGCTCGCTCCATCGACGGCGTGAGCAGACCCGACTCCTCGCCCGTTCCGGTGCGGCCGTGGCCGGCCCTCCGGTGCGGGCCTGACCATCGACCACCGAAGCACGCATACCCACCGACCCCACAGAGGAGGCACGTCAACCATGCCAGACCCACTCGATCAGGCCCTCGTCGAGGCAGTCCTGACGCGTCCCCGTCGCGCGAAGGCCGATCTCGAGGAGGCCAAGCTCGCCGGGATCCGGTCGCGCGAGCTGGAAGAAGAGGACACGGAGGAGCTCCTCGAGGAGGAGGAGCCGACCCTGCCCGAGGACATCCTCGAGGGCGAGGAGGACGTCGCCGTCGAGGTCGTCGGCGAGGAGGGCGAGCCGGCGCGCGAGTCGCGCCTCCCGGTCGAAGGACCGACAAAGCTCGACGCCGCCGAGCTGGAGGAGCCGACGGCCGAGGAGCTCGAGGCCCTCTCGGCCGACATGATCGGGATCGACGACCCGGTCCGGATGTACCTCAAGGAGATCGGCAAGGTCGCCCTGCTGACCGCCGAGGAGGAGGTCGTCCTGGCCAAGGCCATCGAGCTCGGGGAGCAGATGGTCGACGAGCCGTGGAAGGCGATGCTCGCGCTCCACGAGTGGACCCTCCACGACACCGAGAAGAAGACCCGGACCCTCAAGCCACAGCATCGCCTGCCGTTCGGCGATGAGGCCCACCGCATCGTCCGCGACGCGATCGCCGCGCCGGAGGCCGCCGACCTGCTCGTCACGCCACTCGACTTCCACCTCGTCAAGGCGGCCCGCGACGCCCAGTCCGATGGCACCAGGGAGCTCATCAAGGAGGGTCGCCGGCTCGTCCACGTCTACAGCGAGCACCTGTCGCCGGAGTCGTTCCGGGACGTCCTCGACTGGTCGTACTTCGCCGTCCACAACGGCGACCTCGACTCACGCGACAACGTCGGCCTGCGGGCGATCTACGACTGGTCGATGCAGGATGTCGCCTGGCCGGCGCTCCAGCGCTGGATCGACGGCGGTCATGACGCTGAGCTCCTCAAGATGTTCGGCCACGACCCCGAGGTCCCGAAGAACACCAAGCTCGCTCACCGCAAGGGCGAGATCGTCCGGATCGGCCGCGACGCCCGCGAACAGCTGACCTCGGCCAACCTCCGGCTGGTCGTTTCGATCGCGAAGAAGTACATCGGCCGCGGGATGTCGTTCCTGGACCTCATCCAGGAGGGCAACATCGGCCTCATCCGGGCGGTCGAGAAGTTCGACTACGAGAAGGGCTTCAAGTTCTCGACGTACGCCACGTGGTGGATC
>DATEZX010000100.1:0-3548 GCA_035255225.1 Candidatus Limnocylindrales bacterium | reverse complement strand
GACGCCGCCGCGCAGCAGGCGCAGGCCGAGGCCGAGGCGTTGCTCGCGGACTACCGCGCCCAGCTCGCGAACGCCCGCGCGGAGGCGAGCCGCATCCGCACCGAGGCGCAGGCGGAACGCCAGTCGATCGTCGAGGAGGCGCGCCGGGAGGCGACCGAGGCCGCGGAGGCGGTGCACGCGCGGGCGCAGGCGCAGTTGAACGCCGACCGGCAGCAGGCGCTGACCGAGCTCTCGCGCGAGGTCGGCCGGATCGCGGTCGAGCTCGCCGGCAAGATCGTCGGTGAGTCCCTGGCCGACGACGCGCGGGCGGCGCGAACCGTCGACCGGTTCCTCTCCGACCTCGAGAGCGGACGGGTCGGCGCGGCGGAGCCGACGGCGGGGGCGCGCTGATGCAGGGGCCCAGCCGGGAGTCGCTCGCGGCGTCGCGCGAATCGCTCGACGCGCTCGCGCGGCAGACCGGCGGCGCCGGCTTCGGCGAGCTGGGCGAGCAGCTGTTCGCCGTCGTCGACCTGCTCGACGCGGAGTCCGCGTTGCGCCGCGCGCTGTCCGATCCCGCGCTGCTCCCGGAGCGGCGGGCCGCGCTCGTCGACACGCTGCTGCGCGGGCGCATCGGCCCGCTCGCCCTCGACGTCGTGCGCGGCGCCGTGCGCCGCCGCTGGTCCGACCCGGTCGACCTCGTCGACGGGCTCGAGCTGCTGGCGATCGACGCCGAGCTCATCGTCGCCGAAACGGACGGGGCGCTCGACGACGTCGAGGACGAGGTGTTCCGGTTCGGGCGGGTGGTGGCCGCGAACCTGGACCTGCGGGCCGCCCTCACAGACCCGAGCCTGCCCGCCCAGCGGAAGATCGCGCTCCTGCGCGACCTGTTGGCCGACCGGGTCCGGCCGGTGTCGCTGACCCTGCTCGAGCGCGCCGTCACCGCCCCGCGCGGGCGACTGCTCGACGACTGGCTCACCGAGCTCGCCGAGCTCGCCGCCCAGCGGCGCCACCGGCTGCTCGCCGTCGTCCGGGTCGCCCGTCCGCTCACCGCCGGGCAGACGGCCCGGCTCGCCGCGGCGCTTCGCGAGCTCTACGGTTCGGAGGTGCAGCTGCAGGTGGAGGTCGATCCGGCCGTGCTGGGCGGCGCGCTGGTCTCGGTGCGCGACGAGGTGATCGACGCGACCGTCGTCCACCGACTCGCCCAGGCGCGGCGACGCATCGCGGGGTGAGCTCGCAGACTGGTACGACGGGATCGGCCGGGGCTCCGGAGGAGCCGGCGGACCGCACGACACGGAGAGCCGACGACACGGAGAGAGCAGGGAGCAGATGACGGAGCTAGCGATCCGGCCGGAGGAGATCCGCGACGCGATCGAGCGCCACGTCGCCTCGTACACCCCGGAGACCCGGCGCGAGGAGATCGGCCGGGTGACCGAGGCCGGCGACGGCATCGCCCGTGTCGAGGGCCTGCACTCGGCGATGGCCAACGAGCTGCTCGAGTTCCACGGCGGGCTGCTCGGCATCGCGCTCAACCTCGACGTCCGGGAGATCGGCGTCGTGCTCCTCGGTGACTTCACGCACATCGAGGAGGGTCAGGAGGTCCGCCGGACCGGACGCGTGCTGTCCGTCCCGGTGGGCGACGGGTTCCTCGGCCGGGTCATCGACCCGCTCGGCAACCCGCTCGACGGGCAGGGCCCGATCCGCGCCGAGGGGCAGCGGGCGCTCGAGTTGCAGGCCCCGTCGGTGGTCCAGCGCCAGCCGGTTAAGGAGCCGCTGCTCACCGGCATCAAGGCGATCGACGCGATGACCGCGATCGGCCGGGGGCAGCGAGAGCTGATCATCGGCGACCGGCAGACCGGGAAGACCGCGATCGCGATCGACGCGGTCATCAACCAACGGGACAACTGGCGCAGCGGCGACGTGCGCAGGCAGGTGAAGTGCGTCTACGTCGCGATCGGGCAGAAGGCGTCGACGGTCGCGGGCGTGCGCGCGGCGCTGGAGGACGCCGGGGCGCTCGAGTACACCACGATCGTCGCGGCGCCGGCCGGGGACCCCGCCGGGTTCAAGTACCTCGCGCCCTACACCGGGTCCGCGATCGGGCAGCACTGGATGTACGACGGGCAGCACGCACTGATCATCTTCGATGACCTGTCGAAGCAGGCGGAGGCCTACCGTGCGGTCTCGCTGCTGCTGCGGCGCCCGCCCGGCCGCGAGGCCTACCCGGGCGACGTCTTCTACCTGCACTCCCGGCTGCTCGAGCGCTGCGCGAAGCTGTCCGACGAGCTGGGCGGCGGCTCGCTGACCGGCCTGCCGATCATCGAGACCAAGGGCAACGACGTCTCGGCGTACATCCCCACCAACGTCATCTCGATCACCGACGGACAGATCTTCCTCGAGACCGACCTGTTCAACGCGGGCGTCCGCCCGGCGATCAACGTCGGGATCTCGGTATCCCGGGTCGGCGGCTCCGCGCAGATCAAGGCGATGAAGAAGGTGGCCGGGCGGCTTCGCCTCGACCTCGCGCAGTTCCGGGAGCTGGAGGCGTTCGCGGCGTTCGGCTCCGACCTCGACAAGGCGTCGAAGGACCAGCTCGAGCGCGGGGCGCGGCTGGTGGAGCTGCTCAAGCAGCCGCAGTACTCCCCGATGCCCATCGAGCGTCAGGTGGTGTCCCTGTGGGCCGGCACCACCGGCAATCTCGACGAGGTGCCGGTCGAGGACATCCGCCGCTTCGAGGCCGAGTTCCTCGACTACGTGGGGCGGGACCAGCCGGAGATCTACGACGCGATCCTGGGCACCGGCGACCTGTCCGACGACACGGTCGCGGTGCTGCAGAAGGCGATCGACACGTTCAAGACCCAGTTCCAGACCTCGTCCGGGCAGCCGCTGGTGAACGAGGCGCCGGTGCCGCCGATGGACCGCGGCGACGTGGGCCAGGAGAAGATCACGCGGCATCGCCGGACCCCGGAGCAGGTGGAGCAGGCGGCCGGGCCGATGGGCCGCGGGTCCGTGCAGGCGCCCGGGTGACGGGTGTAGGGAGGCGCTAGTGGGAGCCCAACTCCGCGTCTACCGGCGCCGGATCCGCTCGGTCCAGTCGACGAAGAAGATCACGCGGGCGATGGAGCTCATCGCCGCGTCGCGGATCGTCAAGGCGCAGCAGCGGGTCGCCGCGTCGACGCCGTACGCGCGCGAGCTCACCCGGGCGGTGACCGCCGTCGCGAGCCTGTCCAACGTCAACCACGTCCTCACGATCGAGAAGCCGAACCCGACGCGGGCCGCGATGCTCGTCGTCACCTCCGACCGGGGGCTCGCCGGCGCCTACAACGCGAACGTGCAGCGGGCCGCCCGGGAGCTGGCCGGCTTGCTGCGCAACGAGGGCAAGGAGGTCGTCCGCTACGCGATCGGGCGCAAGGCCATCGCCTACTACCGGTTCCGCGGGCTGGCCACCACGGCCGCTTGGAGCGGGTTCTCCGAGCAGCCGCAGTACGCGAACGCGAAGGACGTCGCCGACACCCTCATCTCCGCGTTCTGCCGGGAGACGCAGCCGACGGACGGCAGCGAGCCGGACGTCGACG
>DATEZX010000099.1:0-4253 GCA_035255225.1 Candidatus Limnocylindrales bacterium | reverse complement strand
GAGGCCGAGCATCATCATCCGGGCCACCCAGAAGAACAGGATGTCGTGGCCGGTCTCCATGACCGAGGCCGGGTAGTAGCGCCGCAGGTCCGGGGTGTCCTCCGGCCAGCCGAGGGTCGAGAACGGCCACAGGCCGGAGCTGAACCAGGTGTCGAAGATGTCCGATTCCTGGACCAGCTCGGCCGCCGGGCGGCCGCAGGCCTCGCAGGCCTCGGGGCCGCCCTCGGCCGACGAGACGGTGATGTGCCCGTCCGGGCAGTACCAGGCCGGGATGCGGTGGCCCCACCACAGCTGGCGCGAGACGTTCCAGTCGCGGATGTTCGTCAGCCAGTGCTCCCAGACCTTCTCGAACCGCTCCGGCACGATCCGCGTTTCGCCCGACCGGGTCGCGGCCAGCGAGGCCTCGGCGAGCGGTTTGGTCCGGACGAACCACTGGACCTTCAGCCGCGGCTCCAGGACGTCGTTCGAGCGCTGGCAGCGGCCGATGAGCATCTCGTGCGGCCGCGAGCCCACGAGATCGCCACGGGCATCGAGGTCGGCGACGATCCGGGCCCGGGCGTCGTACCGATCGAGGCCCTGGTAGCCGTCGCCGGCGGCGTTGACGGAGGCATCGTCGCCGAGGACGGTGATCATCGGCAGGTCGTGCCGCTTGGCCAGCTCGTAGTCGACCTGGTCGTGGGCCGGCGTGACCTTGACCGCCCCGGTCCCGAAGGCCCGCTCGACGGCCTCGTCGGCGACGATCGGCACGTCGCGCTCGACGAACGGGATCCGGGCCCGCCGCCCGACGAGCGGCCGGTAGCGGTCGTCGTCGGGATGGACCGCCACGGCGGTGTCGCCGAGGATCGTCTCGGGCCGGGTTGTGGCAACCTCGATCGTCTCGTGGGGGCTCGGCTCGCCGCTGGCCTCGTCGATGAGGTGGTACCGGATCGTCCACAGGGAGCCGGTCTCGGGCGTCGGGATCGTCTCGAGGTCCGAGACGCTCGTCCGGCACCCGGGGCACCAGTTGATGAGGGCCTCGGTCCGGTAGGCCAGGCCGTCGCGGTACAGCCGCTCGAAGGCAACCCGCACGGCCCTCGCCGAGACCTCGTCCATCGTGAAGCGCAGGCGCGACCAGTCGACCGAGGCGCCGAGCCGGCGCTGCTGGCCGAGCATGACGTCGCGGGTCTCGTTGATGAACCGCCACATCCGCTCGAGGTAGCGCTCGCGGCCCAGCGACTCGCGGCTCTCGCCCTCGGCGGCGATGAGCTTGTCGAGGACGTACTGGGCGGCGATCGAGGCGTGGTCGACGCCCGGCAGGAAGAGCGTCGGGTGGCCCCGCATCCGGGCATGCCGGACGAGGAGGTCCTCGACCGCCGTCCGCTGGGCATGGCCGAGGTGGAGCGAGCCGGTGATGTTGGGCGGCGGCTGGATGATGACGAACGGCCGCCTAGAGGCATCGCTCCGCGTGCCCGCCCCGTCCGGCGCGAACACGTCGGCGGCGAGCCAGCGCTCGTAGATCCCGGCCTCGAAGTCCGCCGGAACGTACGCCTTGGGCAGCTCCCGGGTGCCTCGTTCGTCCGTCCTGCCGTTCGCCATCCGCGCTCCTCTCCGGAAACGAAAACGACCCGCTCGTCCAGCGGACGAACGGGCTCGTGGTGCCACTGCTGGTTCGACGCCCGGGGCTCCGAGGGGTCATCCCACTCGGTCCGGCAGCGAGCCGGCCCGGGCATCCTCTCGACGCGCTATCGGGCGTCAGCCGCGCGACTCGCGAGCGACCTTCGGACCCGTCGTGCCGGCGCGGCTCCCACCGTCCCGCGCTCGCTCGTCGACCGTCTCGGGCCTACTCCTCTCGGTCCTCGCCGCGAGGCCGGCAGCATAGCAGACCGACCTTGGCGCCCTCCCATGACCATTGGGTGATCCGCGCCGCCCGACGCCTCCGGTACGGTCGGTGCCCCGGGTCACGGTGACCCGTCGCTCGGTCGCAGATCGGGGGTCGTTGGGCCCGTGCCGTCGGCGCTCCTGTTGGGCGAGGTCGTCGCCCTGATGGCCATCAGCGCGATCGTCGGCGCCCTGGTCTTCTCGCTCACCATCGGCCGCCTGCGGGCGCGCCGCGTGGCGAGCCTCGCCGACCGCCTGGCGAGCGCGACCGGCGAGGGCCGCGTCGGCCGGATCCGCGTCGCCGACGGGACCCTCAACCGGTCCCTCGAGCGCCTCGCGGCCCGGATCGCCGTCGTCGAGGGCATGGCGACGACCGACCCGTTGACCGGGACGCTGACTCGTCAGGCCTGCCTCCGGGTCCTCGCCGAGGAGATCGGCCGGGCAAACCGCCACGAGCGGCCGCTGGCGGTGGCCCTCATCGACATCGACCACTTCAAGCAGGTCAACGACTCGCACGGCCACGCCGCCGGAGACGCCGCCCTCAGCCACGTCGCCGGCCTCCTCATGGCGAACATCCGGACCTCCGACTCGCTGGGCCGATACGGCGGCGAGGAGTTCATCCTCGTCATGCCGGAGACCGACCTCGACGGCGGCCTGGCGTCGGCCGAGAACCTGCGTCGGATCGTGGGTCGGGGCGCCCTGCAGATCGTCGATCAGCCGATCGCGGTGACGATCAGTGCCGGCGTGACGGGCCGTCGGGCCGTGCCCAGCCTGGACCTCGATGCCGTGCTCAGGGAGGCCGATGTCGCGCTCTATGCCGCCAAGGCCCAGGGCCGGGACCAGGTCCAGCCATATCGCGCGGTGGACGACGAGGCGGATGTGGCGAAGGCAACCATCCCGCCCGCCGCCCGGAGCCACGCCGAGCGGTTGGGGCAGGCAGCCTTCGATGCCTCGCACGAGCACCTCCTGGGCGTGCTGTCCGAGCGCCCGGGCTGGGCGGGTGGCGCCTCGCCGCTCATCGCCGCCCTGGCCGGCGAGCTGGCGGCCGGCATGGGCCTGCCCGACGGCGACGTCCAGCGCATCCGGACGGCCAGCCTCCTCCACGACCTCGGCAAGCTCGCCATCCCGGACGAGATCCTCTGGAAGCCCGCGCCGCTGACCGCGCGCGAGTGGCAGGCGATCGTCGAGCACCCCAAGATCGGCCAGGTCGTGCTCGAGCAGGCCGGCTCCATCCGGGATGCGGCCGCCATCGTCCTCCACCACCACGAGTGGTTCGACGGCCGCGGCTATCCGTACGGGCTCGCGGGCACCGAGATCCCCCTGGGCTCGCGGATCGTCGCCATCGCCGATGCCTACGAGGCGATGATCTCGGACCGACCCTACAAGCGCGCGATGACCCACCCCGAGGCGCTGGCCGAGCTGCGCCGCCAGGCGGGCGTCCAGTTCGATCCTGACCTCGTCCGGATCTTCGAGGAGCGCTTCGGCGAGGGCATCGAGCACGTCCGGCGCCGGGGAGCCTCGGCGCCTCGAGCGGTCGCCCGCCGTCAGGCGGTCTGAGCTGTCGTTCCCGCGCTGAACCCGGGTGGGCTCCTAGGCGCTCGCCGGCTGCGAGGCGAGCCACTCCTCGAAGTTCGTCTCGTCGACGCCGTGGTCGACGTCGGTCTTCGTCAGGAGGAGGGGCAGGCGGCCCTCGCGGATCGTCTCCTCGGTGATGATGCATTTCCGGATCTCGGCCCGCTCCGGGATGTCGTACATGACCTCGAGCAGGGCCTCCTCGACGATCGAGCGGAGGGCCCGCGCGCCGGTCTTGCGGTCGAGCGCGACGTCGGCCGCGGCCTGCAGCGCGGCCTCGGTGAAGACCAGCTCGACCTTGTCGAGGGAGAGGAACTTCTGGAACTGCCGCGCGACGGCGTTCTTGGGCTCGGTCAGGACGCGGACGAGGTCGGCCGCGGTCAGGGCCGACAGCGTGACGATGACCGGCAGCCGGCCGACGAACTCGGGGATGAGCCCGAACTTCAGGAGGTCCTCGGGCATGAGCTTCTCGAGGACCCTGGCCCGATCGACCGGTGACGTCGGCGACTCCGAACCGAACCCGATCGAGCGCCGCCCGACCCGCTCCTCGACGATCTTCTCGAGGCCGTCGAAGGCCCCGCCGCAGATGAAGAGCACGTTCGTCGTGTCGATTTGGATGAAGTCCTGGTGGGGGTGCTTGCGGCCGCCCTGGGGCGGGACGTTGGCGACGGTGCCCTCGAGGATCTTCAGCAGCGCCTGCTGCACGCCCTCGCCGGAGACGTCACGGGTGATCGACGGGTTGTCGGCCTTGCGCGCGATCTTGTCGATCTCGTCGATGTAGATGATGCCGCGCTCGGCCTTCTGGATGTCGAAGTCCGCAGACT
>DATEZX010000098.1:0-16392 GCA_035255225.1 Candidatus Limnocylindrales bacterium | reverse complement strand
ATCCGCGTCTCACCCGTTGACCGCCGCGATCGCCCCCGCGCGCGCGACGCGCGCCGGCGCCCCGCGCCACGACGTCGAGCTGGTCGGGGTGACGCGCCGGTTCGGCGACGTCGTCGCGGTCGACGACCTGACGTTGTCGGTGGAGGCCGGCTCGTTCTACTCCCTGCTCGGCCCGTCGGGCTGCGGCAAGACGACGACGCTTCGGCTGGTCGCAGGCTTCGAGCAACCCGACGAGGGCGTGATCCGGATCGGCGGCGCCGAGGTCGAGGGCGTGCCCGCCTACCGACGCAACGTCAACACTGTCTTCCAGCACTACGCCCTGTTCCCGCACATGGACGTCGCGACGAACGTCGCCTACGGGCTGAAGCAGCGTCGCGTCCCGGAGGCCGACCGGCGCAGCCGCGTCGGGCGGGCCCTCGAGCTCGTCCGCCTGACCGGGTACGACCGACGACGGACCTGGGAGCTCTCGGGCGGGCAGCAGCAACGCGTCGCGCTGGCCCGGGCGTTGGTGAACGAGCCGACCGTCCTGCTGCTCGACGAACCCCTCGGCGCCCTCGACATGAAGCTCCGGAAGGCGATGCAACACGAGCTCAAGGGCCTCCAGACCGAGACCGGGATCACCTTCATCTACGTCACCCACGACCAGGAGGAGGCCCTGACGATGAGCGACCGGGTCGCCGTCATGCGCTCCGGCCGCATGCTCCAGGAAGGCGACCCGAAGACGCTCTACGAAGCCCCGGCAGATCGCTTCGTCGCCGACTTCATCGGCGTTTCGAACTTCATCCCCGGGCGGGTCGTCGGCCGGGATGCGAATGGCGCCGGGAGACCGGCCCTGGTCGTCGAGGCCGACGGCGGCGAACGGATCCGTGCCGCCGGACGGCACCCGGACCCGGCTCCCGCCATCGGCGATCGCGTCGTGGTGGTGGTCCGGCCGGAGCGGATGCGCCTCGGGGCGGCCGGCGGGCCCGGCATCCCGGGGCGGCTCGTCGAGGCGACGTACCTGGGCGAGGCAATCGAGTCGCGTGTCGAGACGCCCCGCCTGGGTCGCCTCGTCGTGCGGCATCAGAACGGCGACCCCTCGATCGTCGGCGGGCAGGCCGTCGGTGACGAGGTGACGGTGAGGTGGGACGACACCGCGGCGGTGGCGCTCCCCGAGTGACGGCAGGACGGGCGAGGCCCGAGAGGAGGACGTCGTGACCCAGAGCGAGTTCGAGCGGTTGGTCCACCTGGTCAGCACGCGCCAGATGTCGCGTCGCCAGCTCCTGCTGGTCGCCGGCTTCGGCGGCGCCGCGGCCGTGCTCGCCGCGTGCGGGGGCGCCGTGTCGAGCCTCGTCCCGAGTGCCGGCCCCTCGGCGGCGCCGGCGACGACCGGTCCGACCCTGGCCCCGGCCTCGCCCTCGGCCGCGGCCATCTCGTGCGACCTGCCGACCGCCGCCCAGGGCGCCGGCTCGGTTGGCGACACGCTCGCCATCTACAACTGGGCCCAGTACCTCAACCCCGACAACAAGACCCTGTTCGGCAAGCTGTATGGCGTCACGAACCTCACCGAAGACGTGTACCCGTCCAACGAGGACATGCTCGCCAAGCTCCAGGCCGGCGGGATCGGCCAGTACGACATCGTCGTGCCGACCGGGTACATGGTCGAGACCATGGTCCAGCAGGGCCTGGCCGAGGCGCTCGACACGACCAAGATCCCGAACCTCCAGTACGTCGACGACCGCTTCAAGGGCCTGCCCTTCGACACCGGTGGCGTCCACTACGCCGCCAAGGACTGGGGCACCACCGGGTTCGGCTGGCGCAGCAAGTTCATCAAGGAGACACCGGCGAGCTGGGCCGACTTCTGGACGCTGACGACGGGCAAATACAGCGGCAAGGTCAACGTCCTCGACTCGGCCCCCGAGGTCATCGGGGCGGCCCTCAAGAAGAACGGCTTCAGCTACAACTCGGTCGACCCGACCGAGCTCCAGACCGCCCTGAACGATCTCCTCGCCCTGAAGCCCCACCTCGCCTCGATCAGCAGCGACTACATCGCCAAGGTCGAGTCGGGCGACCTGTGGATGGGCCTCGGCTGGAACGGCGACTTCTCCCAGGTCAAGGCGAACAAGGACTCCGCGGACGCCATGTACGTGGTGCCGAGCGAGGGCAGCGAGTTCTGGGTCGACACCTGGGTCATCCCCAAGAACGCGCCCCACCTCGACGCGGCCCTCGCGTTCATCAACTTCATCCTCACGCCGTCGGTCCAGGGCAAGGAGACCGACTACACGTACTACGCCAGCCCCGAGACCGGCGCGACGCCGTGCATCGACACCGCGATCACCGGCGACCCGTCGATCTATCCCAGCCCGGCCACGATCGCCAAGCTCGAGGCGGCCAAGGACCTCGGCGCGAACCAGCCGCTCCGCGACAAGATCTGGACTCAGTTCAAGTCGGCGTGACCGACGCCGCGACCGGCGGTCCGGCCCGTCCGCCACTCGAGGCGGCGGCCGGCCGCCAGCGAGGCAGCTCGCGCCTCGTCGCCCTGCTGGCGCTGCCGGCGGCGGCGTGGTACGTGCTCATGCTCGTCGCGCCGCTGGTCACGACGGTCGTCATCAGCGCCGGCGAGCGGGGCGACCAGGGCGGCTTCGTGCCGCAGTTCACGTTCTCGGCCTATGCCGCCCTCCTCGATCCGCTCTATGCGCCCGTCCTCCGGACGACCTTCATCCTCGCGGTCGGCGGCACGGTCGGCTGCTTCCTGGCTGCGTATCCCCTGGCCTACCTCCTCGCGACGCGGGGCGGCCGCCGCCGGACGCTGGGCCTGATCCTCGTCGTCATCCCGTTCTGGACGAGCTTCCTCATCCGGACCTACGCCTGGGTGACGATCCTGTCGCCGAATGGCCTCCTCAACGGCGGGCTCGGGGCCGTCGGCCTGCCGCCCCTGGACCTGCTCAACGGCCCGGTCGCCGTGTACATCGGGATCCTCTACAACTACCTGCCGCTCATGGTCTTCCCGATCTACGTCGCGCTCGAGCGCCTCGACCCGGCCCTCGTCGAGGCCTCGAAGGACCTGGGCGCGAGCCGCTGGGCGACGTTCCGGCAGGTGACGTGGCCGCTGACGCTGCCCGGCGTCGCGACCGGCGTGCTGCTCGTCTTCGTCCCGCTCACCGGTGAGTGGGTCATCCCGTCGATCCTCGGCGGTGGCAAGAGCTACTACCTCGGCACGTTCATGGCCAACCAGGTCACCGACAGCCGCAACTGGCCGCTGGGCTCGGCGGCGGCCGTCCTCCTCATCGCCGTGATGCTGATCGTCGTGGCGGTCTACCTCCGGCTCGTCGGCCGCGAGGGTCTGCAGCGTGAGGTGTCGCTGCTGTGACCGCCTCGCCATCGAGCAACGCGCTCCCGAGCCGGGCCGTCGGCCCATCCGACCGAGCGACGCCCGGACGCACCGCCGGCCGCGGCGCGGTCCGGCGCCGCGTGGACCTCGTCGAGGCGTACCTGCGGGCCCACGGGGCGATCGCGTACCTGTTCCTCTACGTCCCGATCGCGATCGTCGTCCTGTACTCGTTCAACGACTCCCGGTACGTGCTCGTCTGGGGCGGGTTCTCGCTCCGCTGGTACCAGGCGGCCTGGACCGACCCGCAGGTCCTCAACCCGCTCAAGACGAGCCTCATCGTCGCCGCCCTGAACATGGTCTGCGCGACGACGCTCGGCACGCTCGCCGCGCTCGCGATCGTCCGGGCGCCGCGCCTCGTCCGCCTGGCGTTCGATGCCCTGATCTATACGGCTCTGATCGTCCCCGAGGTCGTCGTGGCGCTGGCCTCGCTGCTGTTCCTCAACAGCGCCTTCGGCTTCCTCGGCGACGTCGGCGTCCGGCTGACCTTCGGCATCCCCACGATCGTGGCGGGCCACGTCCTGTGGAACCTGTCGCTGGTCATCCTCGTCGTCCGAGCCCGCATGGCGGGCATGGACCGCTCGCTCATCGAGGCGTCGCAGGACCTGTTCGCCTCGCCGTGGCGGACGTTCACCCAGGTCACGCTGCCGCAGCTCGCGCCCGCGATCCTGGCCGGCGCGCTGCTCAGCTTCACGTTCTCGATGGACGATGTCGTCCTGTCGACCTTCCTGTCGGGCGTCGGCTCGACGACCCTGCCGATGCGCGTCTTCTCGATGATCCGCTTCGGCGTCACGCCGGCGGTCAACGCCATCTCGGCGGTCATGCTGCTGTTGACGCTGGTCGTCATCGTCGTGTCGCAGTGGCTCGTGCGGCGCGCCGGCCGGCCTTCGCCCGCCGCCGAGGCGACGAGCGGCTGATCGCCCGTCAGGCGGGCTGGAGCTCGGGCGCCTTGATCCCCGCCTCGCTGGCGAGCAGCTCGGCCTTGTCGGTTCGCTCCCACGGCAGGTCGAGGTCGGGCCGGCCGAAGTGGCCGTACGCGGCCGTCTGGCGGTAGATCGGCCGGCGCAGGTCGAGGGTCGAGATGATCGACGCCGGACGCAGGTCGAAGTGGCGCTCGATCAGTCGGACGATCTCGGCGTCCGGCAGGCGGCCGGTCCCGAACGTCTCGATCGACAGCGACAGCGGATGCGCGATCCCGATCGCATAGGCCAGCTCGAGCTCGAAGCGGTCGGCCAGGCCCGCGGCGACGACGTTCTTGGCGACCCAGCGCGCGGCGTAGGCGCCCGAGCGGTCGACCTTCGTCGGGTCCTTGCCGGAGAAGCAGCCGCCGCCGTGGCGGGCCATCCCGCCGTACGAGTCAACGATGATCTTGCGGCCCGTCAGGCCGGCGTCGCCCATCGGCCCGCCGACGACGAAGCGGCCAGTCGGGTTGATGTGGATCGTCGGGTCGGCCTGGCGGAGGGCGTGCGGGATGGTCGGCAGGACGACGGCCTCGATGAGGTCGTCCCGCAGGTAGTCGAGACGGACGTCGGGATCGTGCTGGGCCGCCACGACGACCGTCCGGACCGCGACCGGCTTGCCGTGCGCGTACTCGACGGTGACCTGGGTCTTGCCGTCCGGTCGCAGATACGGCAGCTGGCCCGACTTGCGGGCCTCGGCGAGGCGCCTGGCCAGCCGGTGGGCGAGCGCGATCGGCAGGGGCATGAGCTCGGGCGTCTCGCGGCAGGCGAAGCCGAACATCATCCCCTGGTCGCCGGCCCCGAGCTCCGCCTCGTGGACCTTCTCGCCGCGGACCTCGAGGGCCTCATCGACGCCCATCGCGATGTCGGGCGACTGCTCCTTGATCGAGATCAGCGTGCCGCAGGTCTCGTAGTCGAAGCCGTAGCTGGCATGCGTGTAGCCGATGTCGCAGACCGTGTCCCGGACGACCGCCTGGAAGTCGACGTACGTCGAGGTCGTGATCTCGCCGAGGACGGCGACGAGGCCGGTCGTCGTCGCGGTCTCGCAGGCGACGCGGGCGTCGGGGTCGTCGCGGATGATCGCGTCCAGGATCGCGTCGCTGATCTGGTCGCACATCTTGTCGGGATGGCCCTCGGTGACCGACTCCGAGGTGAAGAGGTACGACGGCGCGTCGACGATGCTGGTCATGGCCCCTCGCTGGATGGTCCGCGGAGCGTAGCACCGGGTCGTCCGACCGCCCAGCGGGCTGCCACGGCTGCGGTGTTTCGACGACCGACCAATGCCCGGGTGGCTCGGGCGCCGGCGCTACGAGCCGCCGGCGAGCCGCTCCTTGGCCCACGCATACAGGGCGTCGTAGACCGGCAGCTCGAGCTCGAGCTGGCGCTGGTCGTCGATGTCGAGGAGGGCGAAGCCATCGGCGATGGCGAGCAGGCCCGCCGACTGTGGTGTCACCGACACGTCTTCGGACACGTCCGCGCCGTGGATGACGCGAGCCATGACGAGCACGGCCGGATCCCGGATCGCGAACGCCTCGACCAGGACCTCGAACGAGCACTTGCCGTCGCGGTGGGTATACCGCGCGCCCGGGGCGTCGAAGCTCGTGGCGCCGTGCTCGGCGGCGTACGCCAGGACCTGGTCACGCGGGACGTACACGATCTCGGCATCGGGGTCGATGAAGTGACGGATCAGCCACGGGCAGGCGATCCGGTCGGTCTTGGGGTGCTCCCGGGTGACCCATTGCATCGTGCGACTCCTCGGTCGATCGATCGATCGCGACTAGTCTCGGCCCCCGGCCTCCTCGTCGGCCTCGGTGTCGCGGACCCAGCCGAGATGCTTCCGAAGCCAGCCGACGGATGCCAGGTGGTAGGTCGCCGTCTCGCTGTAGACCGGCAGGCCCTTGATCTCGAGCCGGGTCAGCGAGACGTCGACCGCGCCGCGCCGGATGCTCACCACGTCCTCGGCCACGACCATGACGTCGCGGTCGGCGCCGTCGAGCGCGACCCGGAGGCCGTGGAACACGTCCTCGGTGTCGGAGCCGAGGACCTCGTGGACGGTGCCCACCCGGTCGCCCTCGGCTGAGGCCACGGGCGTCCCATAGACGAGGGCGCGCCAGCTGATCTCCTCGTCGCTCGACATGGCTCCCTCCGTCAGGCTCCCTCCCGGGCCACGCGGCCGTCCGGGACATCATGCCGGGCCCGCCACTCGTCGAGGAACCGGATCTCGACCGGTTCGATCTCGTCGGCCGGCTCGAAACCGAAGACCTGAGCGTAGAACGACAGCTCCGCGCCGAACGATCCGACGATCGCCTCCCGGCCGCGGAAGCCATGGTCCTCGCCCGGCCACAGCAGATAGGCGTGAGGGATCCGCCGCTCGAACAGGGCCTCGACGATGAGCTCCGCCTCCGCCGGCGGGACGACCCGGTCCTCGGCACCCTGCTGCACGAGGACGGGCGCATCGATCCCATCGGCGTGCAGCGCCGGCGAGCGATCGACGTAGCGCTGCTGCTCGGCGGGCCATGGGCCGACCATGCTCTCCATGTAGCGCGATTCGAACTTGTGCGTGTCCTTCACGAACGACCGCAGGTCGCCGAGGCCATAGGCCGACATCCCGGCGTCGAAGTGCTTCCGGAACGCCAGCGCCGCGAGGGTCGTGAAGCCGCTGGCGCTGCTGCCGCGGACCGCCTGGCGCCGGGGATCGACGATGCCCCGCCCTCCGAGCCACTCCCCGGCCGCGACGACGTCGTCGACGTCCGCGATCCCCCACGTCCCTCGAAGCCGGTTGCGATACGCCTTGCCGTAGCCGACGCTGCCGCTGTAGTCGACGTCGACGACCGCGTAGCCGCGACTCGTGAACAGCTGGACGCCGGTCTGGAAGCCGGTGAAGGCATTGCCGGTCGGGCCGCCGTGCGAGGTCACGATGAGCGGCGGGAGCTCGGCCGTCGGACCCCCGAGAGCACCGTTCGTCGGCCGGTAGAGGTTGGCGTGCGCGATTCGGCCGCCGGTCGTCGGGAACTCGATGTGCTCGGCGACCGACGTGGTGGCGGGATCGGGCTCGAACGGCGTGGCGCGCCGAAGGACGGCGCGTTCGCCGGTCCCCGGGTCGAGCTCCGCGAGCTGCGCCGGCTCGGTCGGCCCGGCCCCCCGCACGAGCAGCCGGTCGCCGATCACGAGGACGACGAGCAGCTCCGTGTAGGGCGTGTCGATCGCGGCGACGGCGCCCGACGGGGAGATCCGCCACAGCCGATCACGCCCCTCGCTGCGGGCTGCCGCGACGACCGAGCCGTCCGGCAGGAAGTCGTAGGTGTGGTTGCCGAACTGCCAGTCCGGCTTGGCGAACTCGGCGTCCATCCGCAGGATGCAGTGCGCCACGCCGCCCTCGTCGAGCCGGAAGAGGTTCATCCAGCCATCGGGCTCGGCAGCGAAGTGGAGCGCGCCCTCAGGCGACCAGCGGGGCTGGCTGACCCAGTCGTCCGTGCTGCCCGCCACCACGCGTGCCGGCGCGAGGCTGCCGTCCCGGCCAACGGCACCGAGCAGCAGCTCGGTGCCGTCCCAGGGCATGTTCGGGTGGCTCCAGCGGACCCACGCCAGTCGTCCCCCGTCCGGCGAGAGTCGCGGCGCGGCGTAGAAGTCGGCACCCGCATCCAGGACGGTCACCTCGCCGCTCCCGAGGTCGATCGCGACCAGGTCGTTCACCCACTCGCCGTGTCGCTCGACGATCTCGGGCGTGTGGTCCTCTCGGACCGCGATGATCCGGTTCCGGGCCGCGTCCAGCTCGAGGTCCGCGAACCGCCACGCCCGCTCCGGGGTGATCGGCTCAAGCCGACCCGGAGCGACGACGCGGTTCAGCCGGCCGGTCGCGAAGTCCGAGACGACGACCAGGTCCCCGGCGACGAGCGCCGCCCCGCCGCCGTACTCGTGGACCCGCGTCCGAGCGTTGAATCCCGCTGGGGTGAGGCGCGTGATCGCCCCGCTCGCCTCGCGCCGCATGAGGACGTTCCGGCCCTGCTCGTCGGGTCGGCCCTCCAGCCACCACCGGGTCTTGCCCGCTGCCCCGACCTCGCTGAGGATGACCACCCCATCGACGAGGCGCTCGAGCGGCAGGCCCGAGGGCCACGCGCCGTAGGGCGCGACGAGCTTGCCGTTTGGGGCCTGGGCCATGCGACCTCCCTCTTCGATTCGCCCGATGGAGACCGGCTCAGATCGGCCCCTGGCCCCTCACGTCCCGTGCCTCCACGATGCGACATAGGCCGCCTGCTCGGGCGTCAGCCCGTCGAGCCTGATCCCGAACGCCGCGAGCTTCAATCGGGCGACCTCGGCATCGATCGCCTCGGGCACGCCATAGACCTGGCGCTCCAGCTCGGCATGGTGAGCGATGAGGTACTCCGCGGCGAGGGCCTGGTTGGCGAAGCTCATGTCCATGACCGCGGCGGGGTGGCCCTCCGCGGCGCTGAGGTTCACGAGCCGGCCCTCGGCGACCAGGTTCAGGCGCTTGCCGCCGATGTCGAACTCCTGGACGTCGTCGCGGACCTCGCGGACGTGACCCTCGGCCATCTCGCGCAGGGCCGGCAGGTCGAGCTCCGCGTCGAAGTGGCCCGAGTTGGCCATGACCGCGCCGTCCTTCATCGCCGCGAAGTGCTCGCGCCGGAAGACATTGACGTTGCCGGTGGCGGTGATGAACAGGTCGCCCCACGGCGCGGCCTGGTCGACGGTCATGACCTGGTAGCCGTCCATCAGCGCCTCGAGGGCCCTGACGGGATCGACCTCGACCACGGCGACGTGGGCGCCGTGGCCGGCCATCCGGAGAGCGATCCCTCGTCCGACCCAGCCGTAGCCGGCGACGACGACGTTCCGGCCGGCGATCAGGAGGTTCGTTGCCCGGAGGATGCCGTCGAGGGTCGACTGGCCGGTGCCGTAGCGATTGTCGAAGAGGTGCTTGGTCAGCGCCTCGTTGACGGCGATGACCGGATAGCCCAGCGCGCCGTCGGCGGCCATCGCCCGGAGGCGGATGACGCCGGTCGTCGTCTCCTCGGTCCCACCGGTCACCTCGCCGACCTGGCCGGGTCGCTCCTGGTGGAGGAGCGAGACCAGGTCGCAGCCATCATCCATCGTCACGTTCGGGTGGGTGTCGGCCACCGCGTTCAGGTGGCGGTAGTAGGTGTCGCGGTCCTCGCCCCGGCGGGCGTGGACCGGGATGCCGAACTCGCGGACGAGCGCAGCGGCCACGTCGTCCTGGGTCGACAGCGGGTTGGACGCGGCGAGTGTCACCTCCGCGCCGCCGGCGGCGAGGGTCCGCGTGAGGTTCGCGGTCTCGGTCGTGACGTGGAGGCAGGCGCCGATGCGCAGCCCGGCGAGCGGCCGCTCCCGCGCGAAGCGTTCGCGGATCGAGCGCAGCACCGGCATCTCGCGCTCGGCCCACTCGATCCGACGGATTCCCTCGGCGGCGAGGCCGACGTCGGTCACGTCGTGGTCGGCAGTCATGGCCATCGGTCAGGCGTCTCCATCCTGCGTGTTGCGCATCAGGCGTCGTCCGGCACCAGGTGACGCCGGAGCGCGGCCGCGAGCTCACCCAGGAGCGAGCCGGAGCGCCGCGCCAGCCGCTCCTCGTAGCGGACGTGCTCGAGGTAGCCGATCCGGCGATAGGCATTCAGCGCCGGCGGGTTGTCCGACCGGACGTTGAGGACGACATCGTCGCAGAAACCGAGCAGCTCGGACGTCACCGCGGCGGTCACGGCCTTGGCGTAGCCGCGGCCCCGGAACTCCGGCGCGGTCATGACGTTGCCGACGACCGCCAGGCGCGAGTCGCGGCTCACGATGTGCGTCCCGGCCGCAGCGATGATCCGGCCCCGGATCCGGAGGCCGTAGTACACGCCCTCGGCGATCGCCTGACCGGGCAGCCATGACCCGAAGCCGAGTCGATAGAGGCGGTTGAGCTCGGGCGCGTCGATCGGCGAGAGGCGCTCGACGCCCGGATCGTCCACCGGCAGGAAGTGCTCGCGGTCGGTGGCCATGCGGACCATCTGCGGACCCGCGTCGAGGTGGTACCGGCGCTGGACCTGGGCGAGGTTCGCCGGCAGCGTCGCGATGAACGCGATCCGGGGCCGGAGGACGTCCCGCAGGATCGCCCCGATGCCGGGGTCGCTGCCCATGAGGAACAGCGGCTGGGGCGAGGCCCCGCTGTACTCGACGCCAAGGGCCACGACCTCCGCCCCGTGTCGCGCGACGGCCCACCGCGTCCTGGGGAACTCGCGCTCGTCGAGATCGCAGATCGCGTAGGCGGCGAACAGTCGATCGCGCTCCAGGAATCCGCGCAGGACGGCCGGGTCACGCGTCGGCAGCGCGACGGGGCCGACCTCGCTGCGCCGCAGAGCCACCGTCGCCATCGATCGATCCTTCGCCTCCGCCGCGGCCTGCCCTGGCGCCCTACGCCGCCGGCCGCGACGGGCGCGCCGCTCGAGCGGCGACGGCTGCCCGGAGCGCCTCGCCGAACGGCGGCCGGAGGACGCCCCGCTCGGTGACGATGGTCGTGATGAGCTCGGCCGGGGTGACATCGAAGGCCGGGTTGTGGACGAGGGTCCCGGGTGGCGCGATGCGCGTCCCGCGGATCGTCGCGACCTCGTCCCCGGCGCGCTCCTCGATCGGGATGGCCGAGCCGTCGGGTGTCTCGAGGTCGATCGAGGAGGTCGGGGCGACGACGTGGAACGGGATGCCGTGGCGCTGCGCCAGGACGGCAAGGGGATACGTCCCGAGCTTGTTCGCCGTGTCGCCGTTGGCCGCGATCCGGTCCGCGCCGACGAGCACGACGTCGACCTTGCCGGCGGCCATCAGCGAGCCGGCGGCGCCGTCCGGGATCAGGGTGTGGTCGACGCCGGCCTGCCGGAGCTCCCACGTGGTGAGCCGGGCGCCCTGGAGGTACGGCCGCGTCTCATCGACCCAGACGTGGATCGGCCGCTCGGCGTGGTGGGCCGCCTGGACGATGCCGAGCGCCGTCCCGTACTGGCCACAGGCGAGCGGCCCGGTGTTGCAATGGGTCAGGACCTCGAGCGGCCGGCCATCGGGTTGGGGCAGGAGCGCGAGGCCAGCCTCGGCAATCCGGCCGTGGTCCTCCGATGCCTCCGCCACGATGTGCATCGCCTCACGCCACATCGCGGCGGCGATCGCCTCGCCGTCCTCGTTCAGCTCGCCGACGGCCACGTACCGGGCGTACACCCGATCCACGGCCCAGCGGAGGTTGATGGCTGTCGGGCGAGCGTTCCTGAGGGTCCCGGCCGCGTTCTCGAGGATGGCCCGACGAGCGTGCGGCTGGGCGAGCCGGGCGGCCCGGCCGGTGAGCGCCAGGGCGATCGCCGCGACCTGGCCGATCGCAGGCGCACCCCGGACGACCATGTCCCGGATCGCCCGCGCGCCCTCCGGTGCGCCCCGGACCGTGACCTCGACCAGCTCGTCCGGCAGGCGCCGCTGGTCGACGAGCACGAGGTTGTCGTCGTCGTCGAGGCGGAACGGCGTCCGGAAGCCGCTCGGCCCCGCGCCGGCCCCGACGGCGCCGGCCGCGGCCGCCGGGCCTCCGGCCGCCCCGAGAGCCGCCGTGCCGGTCGCCGCGGGTCCCGCGTCCGGCACCAGCCCATCCGACAGCAGCGCCGCCGCCTCGGCCGCGGACTGCTGGCGCAGGTCCGCCACCGCCTTCGAGAGTTGCGCCGCCGACGAGACGAGGTCGCCGGCGAAGCGCCGGAAGAACTCCCGCCGCGTCGGGTCGGAGTCCGTCCGGTTCGGGTCGGAATCTGTCGTCATGGCCGGTCCGACGACGCTGTCACGTCCCGCGATCCGCGATCCGCCATCCGGGATCCGCGATCAGTAGCGGATGACGCTCGTGATCCGCCGGCCCACCAGGCGGTCGCGGCCGTGCAGGAACTCGAGCTCGACGAGGAATGCCAGGCCCGCCACCTCGCCCTTGAGCCGCTCGACCAGCTCGATCGTGCCCTGGACCGTCCCGCCGGTCGCGAGGAGGTCGTCGACGATCAGCACCTTCTGGCCCGGCTGGATCGCGTCGCGGTGGATCTCGAGGGTGTTCGAGCCGTACTCGAGGGCGTACTCCACGGACACGGTCTCGGCGGGCAGCTTGCCGAGCTTGCGGACCGGCACGAGCCCGACGCCCAGCTCGTAGGCCATCGGGGCGCTGAAGATGAAGCCGCGGGACTCCATCCCGACGACGAGGTCGATCCCGTCGTCGCGATGCGGCTCGAGCATCAGCCGAATGGACTCGCGATACGCCGCCGCGTCCTTGAGGAGCGTCGTGATGTCGTAGAACAGGATGCCCGGCTTCGGGAAGTCGGGGACCTCGCGGATCTTGGCGCGAAGCTCCTCGGCGGACACGGACTGGCGGCCTCCTGTCGATCGAGCTCTGGAATGCCCGGCGAGTCTACCCCGCAGGGCGGAGCCGCGGGCTCAGCAGGAAGCCGAGGAGGGCCAGGCTGACACCGATCGCGATCGCGACCGCGAGACCCGGTCCGGGTCCGGCGCCGCTGCGGACCGCGGCGGCGATGAGCGCTGCCGTGACACCGGTCCCGACGGCGGTGCCGACCGAGTCGGACAGCGTCAGCCCGGCGGTGACGTGACCCTGTGCGTGGGCCTCGACGTCGCGCAGCACGATGAGCGCGAACTGGGCGTAGGTCAGGCCCATCCCGAACCCGGCGACGGCGAAGGCCGGAATGACGATCTCCGCCGGGACAGACATGACGAGGGCCGGCGCCAGTCCGGCAAGTCCGAGGGCGACGACCGGGAAGCCGACTCGGACGAATGATTCGGTCCGGAAGCGCGATGACAGCCGGGCCTGGACCCACGAGCCGGCGGTCCACGAGAGGGTGGCGCCGGTCACGGCGATGCCCGCCGCGGCGGCGGACCAGCCCCGGACCTCGACGAGGAGCAGGGCGACGTAGGCGTCGACGCTGAAGAACGCGAACGTCAGGACGCCGCGCAGCAGCACCGCCGATGGGTAGCCGCGCGCCAGGCGGAGCGTCCCGGACGGGGTGAGCCGCCGGAACGCAACGAGGGTCAGCGCCACGCCGGCGACGGCCAGCGACACGAGTCCGAGTGGCTCGGCCTGGTTGAGCCCGACGGTGATGAGCGCGACCCCGACCGCGACGACGAGCGCCTCCGCCACGCGCGTCGCGAGCGAGCTCGCCTGGGCTTGCCGGACCGGCGGCAGCCGCATGAGCGCGCGGACCGCGAGCGTGCCCGAGACCGCGATCAAGGGCAGGAGGCCCAGGAACACGAGGCGCCAATGGAGGTTCTCGGCCACGGCGCCTGCGATCGCCGGTCCGATGACGCCCGGCAGGACCCACGCCGTCGAGAGCAGCGCGAACATCTCCGGCCGGAGGGCCTCCGGCAGGCTTCGGCCGATGGCGACGTAGGCGACGGGCGGCACCGCCCCGCCCCCGATTCCCTGGATGAGCCGCGCCGCGATGAGGAACGGCATCGAGGGCGCGAGCCCGGCCAACAGCAGGCCGAGGGCGAACAGGGCGAGGCCGCCGACGAACGGCGCGACGACGCCCATCCGGTCGATGAGCCCCCCGACGAGGACGATCCCGAAGAGCGAGCCGACGAGGAACGCCGAGAACACCAGGCCGTACAGGTCCAGCCCGCCGAGGTCCCTGGCGACGATGACCGCCGCGGTCGAGACCGCGAGGGCCTCGGCGGCGACGAGGGTGACCGTGAGGACGAGGCCAGTCGTCAGCCCGCGCCGCTCGGCCGACCAGAGACCCGGCTCGGCCGCGGGCCGCGGCGGCACGTGGACCGCCCGCAGGCTCTCCGGGTGGAACAGCTCCTCGGGCGAGACTTCGTCCGAGACGTCGGCGTCGGGCATCGGCGGAGTATGACCGGCGGCTCGCCCGTAGACTCCCCGCGATGAAGGTCGGCGTCGTCCTCCCGATCGGCGGCTCTGACGGGCCGACCGGCGGCATGCCGACGTGGCCCGAGCTCCGGGCGATGGCCCGCGCGACCGAGGACGTCGGCCTCGACTCGGGCTGGATCGCCGACCACTTCTTCTACCGCGCGCCCGACGGCGCTGAGTCAGGGACGCACGAGGCCTGGACGGCGCTGAGCGCGGTCGCGGCCATCACCTCGAGGATCGAGCTCGGCCCGATCGTCCTGTGTGCCTCGTTCCGGAACCCGGGCCTGACGGCCAAGATGGCGGCGGCCATCGACGAGGTCTCGGGCGGCCGCCTCATCCTCGGCGTCGGCTGTGGCTGGCACGAGCCGGAGTACACGTCCTTCGGCTTCCCGTTCGACCATCGCGTCGGGCGCTTCGAGGAGTGGCTCGAGATCGTGCGGCGCCTCCTCGGCGGCGAGCGGGTGACCTACCACGGACGCTTCCACGATGCCGACGACGCGGTCCTCGTCCCCCCGCCGCGACGCCGCATCCCGATCCTCATCGCCGCGAAGCAGCCGCGGATGCTCGACATCACGGCCCGCCTCGCGGACGCCTGGAACACGGCCTGGTTCGGCTGGCCCGATGATCGCCTCCGCGGCCGTCTCGCGGACCTCGATCGGGCCCTCGATGCCGCGGGCCGCGATCCCGCGGCGGTGGAGCGGACGGTCGGGATCGTCGTCCGCGACCCCGACCAGCCGCCCGTGGCCGAGCCCGACGCCAGCGCGATCGACGGCCCGGTGGACGAGCTGGCCCGGGCGCTCGCCGCCTACCGCGACCTTGGCATCGCCCACGTCCAGGCGATCCTCGAGCCGATGACCCCGCGCTCCGTGGAACGACTCGCCACGGCGTGGAGGAGGGCTGCCCGCTAGCGCTTCAGGCCGGACGTCGCGATCAGCCCCGGTTCAGGCCTCGCTGGTGAGACGCGCGACGACCGCCTGGGTGAGCTGCCAGCCCTTGAGGGGATCCTTCGGCAGGCGAATCCGGACCTGGTTGCTCATGAACTGGAGGTCCGACCCGCGGACGCCGGGCAGCGCGGCCGGCGTGACGAGCCGGATCGCGGCGGCGCGCGAGAGGCCCACCCCGAACCGCACCACGAGCTGGCCCTCCTCGCGGGAGATGGCGCTCACGCCGGCTGCCTCGGCGGCGAGGCGCAGCTCGGCCACCTCCACCAACCGCATGACCGGCTGGGGCATCGGGCCGAAGCGGTCGATGACTTCCTGCCGGAAGGCCGCGAGGTCGCCCGGCGAGCGGGCCCGCGACAGGCGCCGGTACAGCTCGAGCTTCTGGGCCTCGTCGGGGACGTAGTCGTCCGGCAGGTGCGCCTCGAGGGGCAGGTCGACCACGGCCTGGGGCGTCGGCAGCACGGGTGCGCGGTTCTCGTGGACCGCCTTGCGCTCCTCGACGGCCTCGGCCAGCAGGCGCGAGTAGAGGTCGAAGCCGACCGCGGCCATGAAGCCCGACTGCTCGGCGCCGAGGATGTTCCCGGCGCCGCGGATCTCGAGGTCCGACAGCGCGATCTGGAAGCCGGCGCCGAGCTCGGAGGCGTTGAAGATCGCCTGCAGGCGCTTGCGAGCTTCCTCGCTCATCCGCTCCCGGCGTCGGTACAGGAGGTACGCGTAGGCCCGCCGGCTGGATCGGCCGACCCGGCCGCGGAGCTGGTAGAGCTGCGCCAGGCCGAGCGTGTCGGCCCGATCGATGATGATCGTGTTGGCGTTCGGGATGTCGAGCCCGGACTCGATGATCGTCGTGCAGACCAGGACATCGGCCTCGCCCCCCGCGAACCTCAGCATGACGCTCTCGAGGTGGCCCTCGGCCATCTGGCCGTGGCCGACCACGATCCGGGCGTCGGGCAGCATCTTCCGCAGCTGCTCGGCCTGGGCCTCGATCGTCTCGACCCGGTTGTGGACGAAGAACACCTGGCCGCCGCGGTCGAGCTCGCGGAGGATCGCGTCGCGGACGAGTCCCGCGGACGCCTCCGCGACTCGTGTCTGGATCGGCAGCCGGTCCTCGGGCGGAGTCTCGATGACGCTCATGTCGCGCACGCCGGCGAGGGCCAGGTTCAGGGTTCGCGGGATCGGCGTGGCCGAGAGCGTCAGGACATCGACCTCGCGCTTCAGCTGCTTGAGACGCTCCTTGTGCGCGAC
>DATEZX010000097.1:0-5339 GCA_035255225.1 Candidatus Limnocylindrales bacterium | reverse complement strand
GGATGGCGAACGACACGAACGTCAGGTAGAGCTCCTCGTCCTCGGGCCGGCCGGCGAGGTCCTCGATCTTCCCGATCCCGGGCAGCGCGACCTCGGTCCGGTTGCCGCCATCGAGGTCCACGAGGGCCATCCGGTGGTGAGCATCGTGGAGGCTCACGACCGCGAGCCGCCCGCCCACGAGAGCGACCTTCTCGATCGCGTCCCGGCCCTCGCCCACGATCTCGCGCAGCGCCGGCTCAACGTCGCCCGTGGCGCCGAGGTCGATCGCGACGACGCGCCCGAGGGGCGCGTCTCGATCGGTCCACAGGTACATCGTCCCGTCGAGCGTCTCGACATGGACGTAGGCCGCGTCGGCGGCGTCGAGCAGTGGCCTGAGCTCGACCGCCTCGGCGCCGCCGCCGAGGTCGCCGACGTAGACCCGGTTCTCGGGGTCCGTGCCGCGCCAGATGCTGACGACCAGGAGCCGTCCGTCGTGCGAGACCTCGGGCTCGAAGACCCACTCGGGCTGGTGCGGCGTGGCAAGCACGATCGGGTCGGTCGCCGGGTCGGTCCCCAGCCGGTGGTAGCGGAGCTGCATGTCGCGGTTCGGCGCCTCGTACGTCGCGTCCGGGGGTGGCGCCTCGTAGCGGCCGTAGAAGAAGCCGGCGTCGTCGTGGGTCCAGGCCGCGGCGGTGAACTTGCTCCAGTCGACCCGGTCCGGCAGGTCCCGCCCGGTCGACGCGTCGCGGACCCGCCAGCGTCGCCAATCGGAGCCGGCATGGCTCAGCGCCGCGGCGACGAGCTCGCCGCTCTCCGACACGTCGATCGCGCCCAGCGACGTCGTCCCTTCGGTGTCGACGACGTTCGGGTCGAGCAGGACCTTCCCCTCCTCCGCCGGCTCGGCCGAGGTCCACAGCGCGTTCTGGTCCTGGAGGCCCGTGTTGCGCAGCTGGAACCAGCGCCGCCCACGGCGCCACGGGGGGCCCGACCGCGGCACGTTCCACAGCTCGGCGAGGCGCTTGCGGATCGCGGCTCGGGCCGGAGAGGTGGCGAGGACGCGCTCGGTCAGGGCCGCCTCCGCCTCGATCCAGGCCCGCGAGGCGGGGTCATCCGTGTCCTCGAGCACCCGGTACGGGTCGGCGACCCGGGTGCCGTGGTAGTCGTCGACCTGCTCGGATCTGGGCGGCTCGGGATAGGCCAGGCGGACCATCGCCGGGATGCTACGGCCTGGCGCGTGGACCGGTCATCCGCGCGTGTTCCAGGGCACCGCCCGGTCTAGACGATCGCGGGCCCCCCGAACCGCTTCGTCCGGAACGCCGAGACGCGCGTCCGCCGATCACGCCAGGCGTCGGCCGGCAGGCCGGCCTTGCCGCAGACGGCCTGGAGCATCGCCCGCGTCCCGAAGCCGTGCTCCGTCGCCACCTCCGGCAGGAGAAGCCCGCGATCGACGCCTCGCTCGACCAGGAGGCCGTCGATGCCGATCCGAAAGGTCGTCGGGTCGTCGAGGACGATGAACGGCCCCAGGACCGAGACCTCGATCACGACGTCGCGCAGCTCGTCCTCCGTGACCGGCCGGAATCGCCAATCGTGGAGGACAGCCGCGATCGCGGCGCCGGCGACGGACTCGGCGAGCGGGCGCGACGCGTCGAGGAGACCGATGCAGCCGCGGAGGTCGCCGTGCGCGAGGAGGGTCACGAAGGCCGCACCGCGCCGCGGCTCGAGGTCCGAACTCGGATGAGCCGCGCTCAGCGCGGCCCGGCGCGCGACCTCGACGTCGCCGCGGGCGGCTGCGGCGACCGCAACCCTGGCCAGCTCGAGGAGCGCCGTCTGCTCGTCGGGGCTGACGTCGACCTCGGGGGCGTTGACGGGCGGCGCGACGATCGCCATGGTGTCCCGGATCGTGCGCCGCCGCTGAGGGGCGACGGCAGGGCGGGATGACCCCCGAACACGTGCCGTCGGCACTTTCCGGGACGACCCATCGAGTCGAGACTCCGGGCGAAGGGAGGCCCGCGTGGTCCTGTCCGTCCCGACGATCCTCGCCGAGCGCCAGCCCGACGGCGCCGTGCGCTGCAACGTCTGCGCCCACCGGTGCCTTGTCCGGCCGGGCCGCGAGGGGATCTGCCACGTCCGGGCCAATCGCGACGGGATCCTCGAGAGCCTCGCCTACGGTCGGATCGTCGCGGCGGCGCTCGACCCGATCGAGAAGAAGCCGCTGTTCCACGTCGAGCCCGGCTCCCGGGCCTGGTCGATCGCCACGCCCGGCTGCCCGTTCCATTGCACGTTCTGCCAGAACTGGCAGATCGCCCAGGGCCCTCGGCTGGGCGAGCGCTTCCCGGCCCACGTGACGCGGCCGGACGAGGTCGTCGAGGAGGCGCTCGAGGCCGATGCCGACTCGATTGCCTACACGTACGTCGAGCCGACCGTCTTCCTCGAGTACGCCCTCGACGTCGGCCGCCTCGCCCGCGAGGCGGGCCTGCGGAACCTGTTCATCACCGACGGCTACGCGACGCCCGAGGCGATCGGCCTCCTGGCGACGGTCATCGATGCCGCCAACGTCGACCTCAAGAGCTTCGACGACCGGTTCTACCGGCGACTGTGCGGGGCGCGCCTCCGGCCCGTCCTCGACGGCATCGTCGCGATGCGCGCGGCCGGCATCTTCCTCGAGCTGACGACCCTGGTCATCCCGGGCCACAACGACGACGATGCGAACCTCCGAGCCCTGACCCGCTGGATCGTCGAGGCCGTCGGCCCCGAGACGCCGTGGCACGTCAGCCGCTTCTACCCGGCATACCAGCTGCTCGACGTCCCACCGACGCCGCTCGCGTCGCTGCGTCGAGCGGCGGAGATCGGGCGCGAGTCAGGCCTGGCGCACGTCTACATCGGCAACGCCCCGGAGCTCGAGGCCGAGGACACCTACTGTGCCGGCTGTGGCGCGGTCGTCATCGAGCGCCACGGCTACCGCGTCCGGAACCACCTCCGACCGGACGGCACCTGCCGGGCGTGCGGGCGGCGACTCACCGGCCTCGGGCTGTCCCGAGGCACCTCGGAGGCGGGTCCGACATGAGCCCGCCGACGCTCGGTTCGGTCGGATCGACCCACCGCCCGCCGGCGGTTGCGGGGGCCTTCTATCCGGCAGCCCCCCAGCGACTGCGGGAGCTCGTGGCCTCGCAGCTCGCCGAGGCGGTGCGACGAAGCGCATCGTCCGCGACCAGCCGACCGGACCTCGGATCCCCCCTCGGGATCCTCGTGCCCCACGCGGGGCTTCAGTACTCCGGGATCGTCGCAGCGACGGCATGGCGCCTCATCGGAGCGGCCGGCGCCCCGGAGGGACCCCCGACGATCGTCGTGCTCGGGACGAATCACCGAGCGGCGTGGCTCGATGGCATCGGCATCTGGGACCGTGGCGCCTGGCACACCCCGATCGGCGACGTCCCGGTCGACGCGCACCTTGCCGCCGAGATCGCCGCTCTCGGTCCGCCGTTCGTCGCCGATCGTGAGGCCCACCTCGAGGAGCATTCGATCGAGGTCCAGCTGCCGTTCGTGCGGACCGTCTCGACGGACGCCTCGATCGTTCCACTGGCGGTCTCGACGGGGATCGGGCCACCGGCCGTCGAGGCGGGTCGCCGCCTCGGCGAGCTGCTCCTGACGCGTCGCGTCAGCGACCCCCGGCTCGTGATCGTCATCAGCAGCGACATGGCCCACTACCCGTCCGCGACCGACGCCGCGGCGGTGACGAGCCTGCTGCTCCCCGCGATCACCCACCTCGATCCGGCGGACCTCGCGGCGCGCGAGGTGAGCCTCCGCGAGCGGGCGGCGATGGGCCGGGGCCTGCGGAGCCTCGCCTGCGGCATGTGCGGCATCGAGCCGACGGTCGTCGGCCTGGCGGCCCTCCACGCGCTGGGCGCGTCCCGCGGGACGGTCCTCGCCAGCGCCACGTCGGCCGACGCCGGCGGGCCCCCCGACCGGACGGTCGGCTACCTGGCCGCGCGCTTCGACTGACGCCCCACCGACGGGGGCCGGGCGCGGGCGCTTTCGAGCGGCGCAGCGGCCGCCTGCCGGGCCTACGCCCCGGGCGTGACCTTCGACGCGATCGCCTGGCCCCAGGCCCTCGCCTCCTCGAGCTGCCCGGCCAGCAGCGCGTCCTCGCCCGGCGCGGATCGCGAGTTGACGAGGAAGCTCTGCGGCGGCCAGTCGACCCGGAAGCCCGCGGATCGGAGGCCCTTCGTGTAGCCCTTTGCGGCCGAGCCGGTGAAGATCGCCATCCCGTTGATCCGGGTGTCGAACGCCGCGGCATGGATGTCGAAGACCTGGGCCCTGGCGTTGCCGAGCCACTCCCGGATTCCGATTCGCTGCGACACCAGCGGCGCATCGGCGCGCTCGGCGGCGCTCCGGCGCGTCGTCCCACTGCTCATGCCATGGACGTGGGTCGGCCCGCCGACGACCAGCAGGTCGATGTTGCCGCCGATCTCCTCGGGGGCCTCGGATACCTCGATGGTCTCGACGGGCAGCTTCGTCGCGATCCCCTCGGCGACCGCCAGGGCGATCCGCTTGGTGTTGCCGAACATCGATTCGTAGACGACCAGGGCAGTCATGCGCATCACCTGTCTGGGCTCGGGTTGCTCGCGGCCGAGGATCGGTCGTCGGCGGCTGCGGGTGACAGGGCCGGACGGCCCATGCTGCGCCGGGACGGCGACCGCTTCCGCCCCGTCGCCCCGATGTCGCGCTGAGGCACGGCTCGCGCGGCGGCGGTCCCGTGCCGCCACCCGGTTCGCGCGATCGCCGGCGGCGACCCGTCGCGGACGCCGCGCCGGCTACCGTGTGCCGGCGCCGACCTCGGGTTGCCCGGGGCTGCCATACGCCTCCTCGAGCTTCGCGATCTCGATCCTGCCCATCTCGAGCATGGCTTCGAATGCCCGCCGCGACGCGTCGGGGTCCGTCCCGCGGTGGAGGAGCTCGTTCAGCCGACGCGGCACGACCTGCCATGACAGGCCGAACCGGTCCTTGAGCCAGCCGCACTGGCCCGGCTCGCCGCCGTCACGGGTGAGGACGTCCCAGTAGCGGTCGACCTCGTCCTGGTCCCGGCAGTCGATCATGAGCGAGATCGACTCGTTGAACCTGAAGTCTGGCCCGCCGTTCAGGCCGAGGAAGTGGTCGCCGTCGAGCGTGAACTCGACCGTGATGACATCGCCTTCCCTGCCACTCGGGTAGTCGCCCGGCGAGCGCTCGATCCCGTCGATCGAGCTGTTCGGGAAGAGCGAGGTGTAGAACTCGGCAGCCTGCTCGGCCTGGCCGTCGAACCACAGGCACGTCGTGAGCTTCGACACGGATGGACCTCCGATCGGACTTCTCGGGGGCGATTC
>DATEZX010000096.1:0-3351 GCA_035255225.1 Candidatus Limnocylindrales bacterium | reverse complement strand
CCGCGATGAGGATGGCTGCCGCGACGACAGGCAGCACCCGAATCTGGATCACGCCAATACTTCCCCCTCGCGACCCTGATGGGTGGCGGTGAGCGTCCCAGCCGCCTCGTGCGGGCAAATGCCCGGTCCCGCTCTCGCCATCGAGGCGAGCCGAGCCGAGACCCCCGGCAACATTGCCGGGATCGTCCGCGTCGGCTGCGCGGCGGGTCAGAGCCACAAGGCCCGCTCGGCGAGGGCACATTGGTCGCCTCCGCGCTCGCCCCTTCGCTGCACCACCCCAAGCAAGCCTGACCGCACGGCCGGCCGTCGAAGGCGCAACATCAGGACCGGTGAGCTCCCTGCCGCTGGCCGTCCTGATCGTGATCTTCCTGGCCGCGGGCGTGGCGGTCTGGATCGCCGGGATCAGGCTTTCGACGGCCACGGCCGTGCTCGACACCCGGCTCGGCCTCGGCGAGGCCTTCGGCGGGCTGATCCTCCTGGCGATCGTCACGAACCTGCCCGAGATCGCGATCGTGGCCAGCGCCGCCACGTCGCACCACCTCGACATCGCCGTCGGGAACATCCTCGGCGGGATCGCGCTGCAGACCGTGGTGCTCGTGCTCCTCGATTGGGCAGGGTTGCCCGGTACGGTCGCGCTCAGCAACCGAGGCGCGTCGCTGCTCGTCCTCCTCGAGGCCGGGACGGTCGTGGCCGTCCTGAGCGTCACGGTCATGGGGAGCCAGCTCCCCGCGGACCTGCTGTGGTGGCGGATCGATCCCGCCGCCCTCCTCATCGTCGTGGTCTGGGCAGGCGGCCTGCTCCTCGTCCAACAGGCCCGGAAGGGCCTGCCGTGGCACCAGCGTGGCCAGCCGCCGGACGGCCAGGAGCGCCCGCGCGGCCATTCGAAGGCGACCCGCGTCCAGCACGCCACGAACCGCGGCATGAGCCCGACGCGAGCCGCCGTCGAGTTCGCCATCGGCGCCGCGGTGACGCTCGGAGCGGGCATCCTGCTCGAGACCAGCGGCGAAGGCATCGCCGCCAGCTTCGACATGAGCGGCGTCCTCTTCGGATCGACGATCCTGGCGGCGGCCACGGCGCTGCCGGAGGTCTCGACCGGGCTGCAATCCGTCCGGATGGGCGACTACCAGCTCGCGTTCGGCGACATCTTCGGCGGCAACGCCTTCCTGCCGGTCCTGTTCCTGCTGGCCAGCCTGCTGTCGGGGGAGGCGGTGCTGCCGCAGGCCCAGGTGACTGACATCTACCTGACCGGCCTCGGCGCGCTCCTCAGCGTCGTCTACATGTTCGGGATCGTCTTCCGGCCGTCACGGACGATCGGGCGGGTCGGGATCGACTCGGCGATCGTGCTCGTGCTCTATGTCATCGGGATCGGGGGCCTGGTCGCGATCGCGACGGCCTGACGCCCGAGGCTCCTGACGGCGAGCGTGCCAGTGACCTGCTGACTGCTGACCTGCTGGCCGGGGGGTCGTCGGGTGGCGCCCGTTGGTACGCTTCTCGCACGTGACCCTCATTTCGATCCGGAACCTGACGAAGCGATACGGCGACTCCGTCGTCGCCCTCGATGACCTGACCGTCGACATCGAGCCGGGCATCGTCGGCCTCGTCGGCTCCAACGGCGCCGGCAAGACGACGCTCCTGAAGATCCTGCTCGGGCTCATCGACGCCACCTCCGGCGTGGCGACCGTGCTCGACCTCGACGTCCGGACGCGCGGCACGGACATCCGCCAGCTCGTCGGCTACATGCCCGAGCATGACTGCCTGCCGCCGGACCAGACGGCGACGGACGTCGTCTCGCACCTGGCCCTCATCTCCGGCCTGCCCCGGACGGCAGCTCGCGAGCGGACCGCCGAGGTGCTCCGGCACGTGGGCCTGTACGAAGAGCGGTATCGGGCCATCGGCGGCTACTCGACCGGGATGCGCCAGCGGGTCAAGCTCGCGCAGGCGCTGGTCCACGATCCTCGGCTGCTGCTGCTCGACGAGCCGACGAACGGCCTCGACCCGGGCGGTCGCGACGAGATGCTCGAGCTCATCCACCGCATCGGGACGGAGTTCGAGATCGCGATGATCGTCGCGACCCACCTCCTGGGCGAGATCGAGCGGGTCGGCACGCACCTCGTCGCGATCGAGGCCGGCCGCCTCCTGCGCTCGGCGCCGCTCGGCGACTTCACCGAGCAGACCGGGACGCTGGCCGTCGAAGTGGAGGAGGGCAGCGCCGCCCTGGCGGAGCGACTCACCGCGGCGGGCCTGTCGGTCCGGGTCGACGGTCGGGCGGTCCTCGTCGCGATGACGGTCCCGGCGCCGTACGACCTCGTCCGCGACGCGATCGTCGACCTGGGCCTGCCGCTCGTCCGGATCGAGCCGCGACGGCACCGCCTCGAGGACCTGTTCCAGGAGGCGGCGTCATGACCGACGGCAGCCGCGCGGCCGTCGCCGGCGCGGGCGGAGCGACCGGCACGATCTACGACATCGGCTACCGCCGCTACGACGGCCCACGCCTCGGCCGCGGGCACGCGATCCGGTCGCTGTTCGACCACAGCCTTCGGTCGTCGTTCGGCATCGGGCGAGGCGGCCGGTCCAAGATCGCGCCGTTCATCCTCGGCGCGCTGTGCCTGCTGCCCGCCGTGGGGATGGTCGCCGCGCTGACGATCTTCGCCCAGTTCGGTGGGGGAGAGGGAGGGTTCGTCGCCCGGGCGCCCATCCGGTACGACACGTACGCGGCCTCGATCTCGACGATCGTCATCCTGTTCTGCGCGGCCCAGGCACCCGAGCTGTTCGGGCGCGACCAGCGCCACGGCGTCCTGTCGCTGTACTTCGCCCGGGCGCTGCGGCGATCCGACTATGCCCTGGCCCGGATCGCGGGCTTCATCACGGCGCTCCTCATCCTCGAGATCCTGCCCCAGCTCCTGCTGTTCCTCGGCCGGGTCCTGCTGACGCCGGACATCCCGAAGGCCGTCGGCGACGACCTGCCGTCGGTCGGCCCCGTGCTCGCCGAGTCCGTCCTCGCGGCGGCGCTCCTCGGCGCGCTCTCGATGACGGTCTCGGCGTTCACGCCGCGGCGCGCGTACGCGGTCGCCGGGATCATCGCCCTGTTCCTGATCCCGAACATCGTCGCGGGCATCGTCATCGGCCTTGGATCGTCGACGCTCGGCAGCTGGCTCACGCTCCTGAGCCCGACGACGATCCTCGATGGCACGAACGCGTTCCTATTCGGCACGTCGCTCGGGGGCGACCTGTCGTTCGTCGACCTGCCGCTCGTCGCCTACCTCGTGGCCGCGATCGTCGGGATCGTCGGTGGGGTGGGGATCACGATGCGGCGCTTCGCGAGGATCACGGCGTGAGCACGGTCTCGCCACC